>JBBSVL010000146.1:0-7024 GCA_038233595.1 Propionibacteriales bacterium
AGCGCTTCGCCCGGGGCGAGATCGAGGCCGAGGAGTACCACGCCCGCCGGGCGATCCTCCGCGACACGGTGCACGACGCCGGGCGCTGACCACAGGAACCCAAGTGCCGGGCCGAACCAGGCTCGGCACCACTCTTGAGGAGCCGTTCCCATGCCCGAGATCACCCGCCGCCACCTGCTCCAAGGCGCCGCCGCACTGACCGGCACGCTCACCCTCGGCGGCCTTGCCGCCTGTAGCCGCACGGGGACCGCTGTCGCACCGACCTCGGACGCCGTCGCAGCAGCCGAGGCCGTCCGACGCGTCCCTGGCCGCAGCGTGGTGACGGCCCGGCTCACGCCCCGCCCTGTCACTCTCAACCTGGGCGGACGCGTCGTGCAGACCTGGGCCTACGGCGACACCGTCCCAGGCCCGCTGCTACGAGCAACGGCCGGCGACATGCTCCGGGTCACCGTCGACAACCAGCTCCCCACCGAGACCAGCGTGCACTGGCACGGGATCGCGCTGCGCAACGACATGGACGGCGTACCCGGCATCACCCAACAGCCCATCAAGGCCGGAAGCGGCTTCCAGTACGCATTCACTGCCCCGGACCCGGGCACCTACTTCTACCACCCGCACTCCGGGGTCCAGCTCGACCGCGGCCTGTACGGCGTCCTCATCGTCGACGACCCCGCGGAACCCGGACGCTACGACGAAGAATGGGTCGTCGTCCTCGACGACTGGCTGGACGGAACCGGCCGCACCCCGGACCAGGTGCTCTCCCGTTTGCGCGCCGGCCAAGACGACTCAGGCCAGACCTCAGGCGGAATGGGCGGAATGGGCATGGGCGGAGAGATGCAGTCGGCCCTCCTCGGTGGCGCCGGCGACATCACCTACCCGCACTACCTGATCAACGGGAAGACCCCCGACTCTCCCGTCACCCTGAGCGCCAAGCCCGGTGCACGCGTCCGGATCCGGATCATCAATGCGGGCTCCGACACCGCGTTCCGGGTTGCCGTGGGCGATCACCAGATGACCGTCACCCACAGCGACGGCTTCCCCGTCAGCCCGTTCAAGACCGGCGCGGTGATGATCGGGATGGGCGAGCGTTACGACGTCACCGTCACTCTGCGCGACGGAGTCTTCCCGCTGGTCGCCTCCGCCGAGGGCAAGAACGGGCAGGGCCTCGCGGTCGTCCGCACCGGATCGGGCCGCACGCCACCGCCCGACGTCCACCCCAAGCAGCTGGACCGACGTGTCCTGCTCGGAACAGACCTGGCCGTGGTCGAGCAGGTAGCCCTGGCTGATCGCAGTGTCGACCGGGAGCACGACGTCGCACTCGGCGGCTCGATGTCTCGGTACCGGTGGACCATCAACGGCAAGACCTTCCCGGACGCAGACCCGCTGATCGTGAAGCAGGGCGAGCGGGTCCGGCTCAACTTCCAGAACAGGTCGATGATGTTCCACCCCATGCACCTCCACGGCCACACCTTCGCGCTACAGCACGGCAGGGCCCGCAAGGACACCGTCATCGTCCGCCCGATGCAGACCGTGAGCGTCGACCTCGACGCCGACAACCCCGGGCAGTGGGCCGCGCACTGCCACAACCTTTACCACGCCGAGGCCGGGATGATGACCACGCTCTCCTACGAGAAGTAGAGGCACCACGGCGAGCCGACACGACTCCACCGACATGCACGCGACGACCGATCCCGCCGCGGCAGAGCTGGTAGACCCGACACCGGTGCTTCCGCGACAGCGCCCTTTCGCTGCGGAACCTCGATCGGTCTGCCAGCCCTCAGAGTCGGAGCCGGTCAGCACAACGGCTGACTCTGGTGGTCCTGTCAGCCAGAGACTCGATGCGCGCTGATGAGGAAGGAGCGCTGCGAGGTCGGGCCGTGGTCAAGTCCTGAGTGGCTTGGTTCGCAGCGGCTGCGGGCCCGCGCTCATCGAGGTCGCTCGGAGTCCCCGAGACCGGGGTGGCGATCCACGTCATGACCGTAACCGCCAACGCAGCGCTCAGTGGCAGGCTCATCATGCGCATCCGTCGCAGTGCTGTCATGGGGGTTCTCGGACTCCGAACGTGGTGTGGTCTCGGCAACCATCCTAGGCAGTTCCGGCCAGTGGCATCAGTCTCATCGCGTAGTTCCTTCGCGCGAGGGCGGACGCGACAGTGTTGGCGTAGCGGCTCGGGAAACTGCTGCGGTCGCCAAACCCTGCGGCGTGGCACCACGACCGGCCAGCAGCGGCAGCACCACCGGCCGCCACCGGCTCAGCCGCAGCGGCGACCGCGCTGCCAACAGCGCGCTCTACATCGTCACCATCGTCGGGATGCGCGACCATCAACCAACCCGCGACTACGTCGAGCATCGGACCGCTGAAGACCTCAGCAAACGCGAGATCTACGCCAACCTCCCGCGCCGTCAGCGGCACCTCGTCGAAGCCGCTTGACGAACATAGTGGACGGCCCTTCGTTGAGTCCCAGAAACCCGAGCCTTACATGGCCCACACCATTCACAACCGAGTTCACAGTCAAGCGGCTCGGCCTGCCAAGGCAGCGCCACGATCGGGCGCCCGTCTTCTTCTCGGCGCGCCCGATGCGGGGCTCGCCCTCAAGGTGATCAGCGGATGAGGTTGCCGTTGAGGAGTGGCCAGAGCAGTCCAGCGGCGAGGCCTAGGGCCAGGCTGGTGCCGGCCGAGGCTACGGCAACTGAGGACGACCATCTGAGCGGGTCGGTCGTTGCAGTCGGGTTGCTTTCTACGACGTCGGCAGGTCGGTAGGCGGCGATGATCCAGCGCAGGTAGTAGAAGAGGCTGACCAGCGTGTTGACGAACACTGCCACCGCGAGCCACGCCTGGCCGCCGTCCCAGGCGGCAGTGGCGGTGGTGAGCTTGCCGACGAAGACACCCGTGGGTGGTGTGCCGAGCAGGCCGAGGAGTACGACGAGGAGGGCGCCTGCCAGCAAGGGGTTGGAGCGTGACATGCCTCGGTAGGAGTCGAGGTCGCGGTGCTGCGGCAGGGCGGTGGTCACCGCAAAGGCGCCGACGTTGGTCACCGCGTAGGCGGCCAGGTAGAAGAGCAGCGATGGCAGCGCGAGGTTGCTGTGTCCGGCCACGGCAACTGGCACCAGGACGTAGCCGACCTGGCTCACGGTGGACCATCCCAGCAGCCGTCGGGGATCGGTTTGCCCGTAGGCGGCGAGGTTGCCCAGCGTCATGCTGGCCACTGCGAGGACGCCCACAAGGGCTGGCCAGGCAACCGTGTCGGGCATGGTCAGGACGAGCCGGTAGACCGCGACCAGTGCCCCGATCTTGGGGACCGTGGTGAGGAAGGCGGCTGCCATGCCCGAGGCGCCTTGGGCGGCGTCCGGCACCCAGAAGTGCGCCGGTACGCCGCCGGCCTTGAACATCAGGCCACCGACGACGAGGAGTGCGCCGGTCGCGACTGCGGCGTGCGGTGCGTGAGTGAGGGCAGGGCGCAGCGCGGCGTATGTCGTCTCACCCGCCAGCCCGTAGAGGAGGGTCACCCCGAGCAGCAGCACGATCCCGAACAGGGCACCCATCAGGTAGGTCTTCAGCGTCGCCTCCGCGGACCCGGGTCGGCGGAGCACCCCGATCAGGCCGTAGAGCGGGATGGAGGCGAGCAGGAAACCCACGGCGAGCAGCATCAGGTCGCTGGCCCCGGCCAGCACCAGAACCCCAGCGGTGGCGAACAACAGCAACGCGTAGGTCTCACTCTCCCGTGGGTGCCCGGTCACCTCATCGGAGGCCATCAACACCACCAGCGCGGTGGCCAGCAACGCGATGATCCGGGCGATCCCGGTCGGAGTGTCCACCGCGAACGATGCCGCGAACACCATCCGGGCGGGCTGCAGCAACCCCCAGACCGCGGCGACGACGCCGGCCAACAAGATGGCCAAAGTGAACGCACGGGTGATCCACTGCCGCTGCCGGGGCAGGAACGACCCGGCCACGAGCACCAGCAGACCGCCCGCGAACACGAGGATCTCCGGCAACATCGCCCCGGGGTCCATCGCCATGTTCGCCGGCACCGGCTACCGCCCGACCAGGGTGACCAGGCTGTGTGCGGCGGGTTCGATCACGTCCAGCAGCGGACGCGGGACGATGCCCACCAGCAGCGAGAGCGCCAGCAACATTCCGGCGGCCCAGTGCTCGCAGCGGTGGGTGTCGGTGAAACTCGTGGAGAGTCCGCGGGTCTCGCCGGTGAAGACGCGTTGCAGGGCGCGCAGGAACAACCCCGCGGTGATCAGGATGCCGAGCAGCGCCACGGCGGTGATCGGGACGGTGGCGATGGTGCCGACGAAGATCTGGAACTCGGCGATGAAACCAGACAGGGCCGGGAGACCGAGCGAGGCGAAGGCGGCCACGGCGAACAGCCCGGTGTAGCGCGGTGCACGCGCGGCGAGACCGCCGAACTCGCGCATGTCGTAGCTGCCGGCACGGTTCGCCATCACTCCGGCGAGCAGGAACAGCGCACCGGTGATCAGGGCGTGGCTGACCATCTGGGTGACGGCGCCGGTGATGGCCACCGCACGTGCCTGCTCGGTGTTGTGGGAGATCACCCCGGCGACGCCGACCGCAAGAATGACGTAGCCCATGTGGTTGACCGAGGTGTAGGCAATCATCCGTTTGAGGTCGGTCTGTGCCAACGCCACCAGCGCGCCGTAGAGCACCGAGATGACACCGATGACGATGATCACCGGTGCCCAGGCCTGCCAGGAGTCGGGCAGCATCGGCATCGCGATCCGGACGAAGCCGTAGGTGCCCATCTTCAGCAGCACCCCGGCCAGCACCACCGACCCGATGGAGGGAGCGTCGGTGTGGGCCGGCGGGAGCCAGGTGTGGAACGGGAACGTGGGCGTCTTGATCGCGAACCCCAGCACGATGGCCGCGAGCACCAGACCGCCGGCGACCGTGCCCGCCAAAGCTGGAGTCCGAGTCAGCTCCAGCATGTCGAAAGTGTGCGGGTCCGAAGCCACATAGAGCCCGATGAAGCCCAGCAGCAGCGCCAACGAACCGAGGAACGTGTAGAGGAAGAACTTCAACGCCGAACGTGCGGCGTTGCCGTGACCCCAGCCGGCGATGGAGAAGTACATCCCCACGATGGACAGGTCGAAGAACACGAAGAAGACGATCAGGTCAGCCGAGACGAAGAGCCCCAGTGAGGCACTCTCGAGGAACAGGAACAACGCGGCCTGCAAGCGCGGCCGATCCCGCTCCCCCAAGGAGTAGACCGCACAAGCGAAGAAGATCACCACCGTCATCGCGACCAGCGGCAGCGACAACCCGTCGACGCCGACGTGGTAGCTGCTGTGCACGCTCGGGATCCACGCCACCTGCTCCTCGAAGGCCAGCCGCCCGGTCCCCGGATTGTCGTACCCGGCCCACACGAGACCGACCAGGACGACCTCGACCAGCGTGGCACCCACGAACACCCACCGCGCGACCGCGTCGCCGAGGCGCTTGGCTACCAGCAGGCCTAGGGCGATGGCCAGGGGGAAGAACACGATCAGGCTGAGCATGCTCACCTCACCACGACAAGGACCACAGTTGCCACCGCGAGGATCACGACGGCCTGGAGGTAGTACTGGTGCAGCAATCCGGTCTGAGGCCGACGGGCCAGCTGACCCAGGCGACGCGTTCGGGTTGCCAACGACTCCACCGCGCCGTCCACGACACCCACGTCAAAGTGCGCGGCCCGTCGCCCCAGTGCCAGTGCGGCGGTCGCTGTTCCGGTCACGGCACGATCCAGGATCCGGTCGTCGAACCGGGAGAGCAGCTCCCCGAGCCGCAGGGTCGGACCCACCAAGACCGTGTGTGCGGCGACCTCGAGCCCGAGCCAGCCACGCAGCAGTCGTGGCTCGGGCAGCCTGACCCGTGCGACCACCATCAGCACGACCAGGGCGAGCACCGCGGCGCCGATGAGCTCTACGGGCGTCCCCGTGGGTGCTATGCGGCCGCCCAGCCCTCGGGCCAGCGTGTCACCGACGGGGGGAAGAGCCAGGATCCCCAGCCCAGCCGCGCCCAGCGCGAGCACGAGCAGCGGTAGCCGCTGGAGCCACCCGACACTGCGGGTCCCGATCTCCTCCTCGTCGTAGGCCCCCTTCGCACCCGCAGACAACGGTCTCCAGATCAAGAAGAGCAGCTTGCCGGCATAGGCGGCCGACAACGCGGCGCCGGCGAGACCGACGACGTACAACGCCACCGACTCCTCCCGGGCACCGGCCAGCACCGCGTCCTTGGTCGCCCACAACGACAGCGGAGCCATCCCGGCCAGGGACAACGCCCCCACGGTGCCCGTCACCCCGACAATCGGCCAGATCCGCCCCGCCCCCGCCAGGGCGGACAACCTCTTGGTGCCGAGCGCGCTGAGCCAAGCGCCTGCCACCAGGAACAACAGGGCCTTGGTCGCGGCATGGGCCACCAGATGCGCAGCGCCACCGCTGACCGCACCCACGCCGGCGCCCAGCACGACGAAGCCGAGCTGGGCGGACGTCGAGGCAGCGAGCAGCTGCTTGAGGTCGCTCTGGGCCACCGCGACCGCACCGAGAAGCAGGGCGGTCAACGCTCCCACCCAGGCCACGCTCGTCGCCAAGCCGGTGACCTGGAGCAACGGCGCCACCCGCAGCAACAGGTACCCACCCATCGCCACCATCGCGGCCGAGTGCAGCAGCGCGCTGACCGGGCTCGGGCCGTCCATCGCCCGGGAGAGCCAGAACGAGAACGGGAGCTGCGCCGCCTTCCCCAGAGCAGCGACCACGATCCCGGCCGCGACCGCGTCCCGCCAGCCACCGTGGGCGTTGACGAGGTCGGGGAGCGCGAGGCCCGCGCCGCCCGCGAGGGCTGCCGCGGCAGCGGCGTAGAGACCGAGGTCGGCGGCCCGGGTGGTGAGGAATGCGGTCAGCCCAGAAGCGACCCGGTGTTCGTCACGCCACCAGAACCCGATCAGCGCGTACGACGTCGCACCCATGATCTCCCAGGCCAGCAACAACCCGGACAGGGTGGTCGCGACCACGGTCAGCAG
>JBBSVL010000147.1:0-6999 GCA_038233595.1 Propionibacteriales bacterium
ACCACCCCGCAGGTGCCTGATCATTCATTTGCCTAGCCTCACAAAGGTCCTGTGGGTGGGTGGGGCACTTCAGCGACCATGGACAAATCTCCCGCCCGAGCGATGTCAGCGACACCTGGCTCATTTAAGGTTCGCAGCCCAAGGGGGATGCCCCCGATCGTCAGGCACGCATCAGCAATCAAGGCTAGGAGTTGAGTCCAGGGACGTGGTGTACGGCGGGCCCGACCTGAGCGTGGCGTCCCGACACTGGGACGGCCATCGCGTGATCCTTCAGAAGACCTGCGAAAGCACAACTGAAGGAGACACCACAATGACCGTCGACCCCAACTCTATTGACCTGCCCGCGTTCATGACCGAGCACCTCCAGCGCGCCGAGCCCGACCTGTTGCGCTCGATGCTGTTCACGTTCGTGCAGGCGTTGATGTCGGCGGAGGCCGACGCGACTGAGGTAAGCGCGCTCGGCGGAGTTCGCGGTGGCGTGATGGCGGCGTCGTAGGCCTCCTTCGCCTCGGCGGTCCGGCCGAGCCTGCGGAGCATGTCGGCACGGGCAACGTGCCATGCGTGGTAGCCCGAGAGCGGCAGCCGATCGATGAGAGTGAGGGCGACCTTCGGGCCGTCCAGCTCCGCGATCGCGACAGCGCGGTTCAGCGCGACGATCGGCGACGGGTCGAGCCGGGTCAGCTGGTCGTACAGGGCGACCACCTGCGACCAGTCCGTGTCCGACGCGGTGGGGGCGTCGGTGTGGACGGCGTTGATCGCGGCAAGTATCTGATAACGGCCGGGTCGGTTGATCGCGAGGCACACGCGGACCAGGTCGTGCCCTTCGGCGATCAGCCCGCGGTCCCAGCCGGCGCGATCCTGCTCTCCGAGCGGGACCAGCTGACCGTGCCGCACGCGGGCCTCACGCCGGGCCTCGGTGAGCAGCAGCAGCCCGAGCAGACCGGCCACCTCCGGCTCCTCGGGGAGCAGTTGGCGCAGGACCCGTGTCAGCCGGATGGCCTCGGCGGTGAGCTCGGCGCGCACCGGGTCACAGACCGATGAGGGTGCTGTTCAGCCCGGCCACATGCCTGCCGAACTATCTCAGGTGGAGGCCCATAGTTCTGAATCGAGGCGACATCCCTGCGGTGTTCGATGCGCGGCTGGGAGTCGAGTTTGTTAGAGCCAGCGGCGAGTGCGTTCACGGTAGCCGGCGTAGGTCTGGTTGAACCGGCTCGCGAGGTAGCGCTCCTCGGGGCCGATGACCCAGACCCCGATGACGCTCAGGGCGGCTGGCAAAGTGACTAGCGGCCACCAGGACCCGGTCAGCAGCGTCCCACCGAGGTACGCGATCGCGAGTCCGGCGTACATCGGGTTGCGTGAGAGCCGGTACGCACCGGTCGTGAGCAGGGCCGAGACAGGGCGGTGCGGCACGATCGTGGTTCGCGCGCGCACGACTTGCACCACGCCGGCCAGGGCGACGGCGGCGCCTGCGCAGAGGATGAGGCCACCGGCCAGAGCCGTTGTCGGTCCAGTGTTAAAGCTCAGCGGCGCCCTCGTAGCGTGCAGGGCCATGCCAGAGGCGAACGCCGCGCCGTAGTACAACGGAGGCGGCACCCGTGGCACCTCGGCGCCAGCTTCGGCATTCACTTCGCGTGCCGGGGTCGCGAGAGTCATGACCAGCTCTCCTCAAGTAGGGCGCCGCTGGCATGGAGCACGTCCAGCCGCTGCACCTCGGGCTCGGTGGAGGGCCGATTGCCACCGAACGCCGCATCCACGGCAAGGTGGATCCGCTCGTCGAAGGCCCGCTTGCAGGCCTGTTCGGATTCCCAGACGTCGATGTAGCGCAACTGGCCGCCGGGCTGGCGAACACACAGGTGCAGCAACTGACCAGCCAAAGGTTCGGGTCCCAGTTCGGCGAAGATCTTGCGGTAAAGGTCTTCCCCGATCGGGACGTCCTGGATGAAGGCGTAGACCATGACGGGGACCTCCTGTATATTGACCCGAAGGAATATCGGATGAATAGGGCGACCGTACTTCTAGTGAACGACGACGTCAAGCAGGACCCCGGCCGCAAGCGCGGCTACCACTCACCGCGTCGCGCTGAGCAAGCTGCCGCAACCCGCCGCCAAGTCCTGTCCGCAGCCAGGGACCTTTTCATTGCCAACGGCTACGCCGCCACGACGGTCGCCGACATCGCCGCACAGGCTCGGGTCTCCATCGACACCGTCTACGCCAGTGTCGGGCGTAAACCCGCACTGCTCCGCGAACTCGTCGAGACTGCTATCTCGGGCACCGGCCAGGCCGTTCCCGCCGAGGACCGCGACTACGTCGCCCGCATCCGCACCGCAACCAGCGCACACGACAAGCTCGCCACCTACGCCGTGGCGATCACCGAGATCCAGCAGCGGATGGCCCCGATATTCCTCGCCCTACGCGACGCAGCTGCTACCGACGTCGATTGCGAGGCCCTGTGGACCGAGATCTCCCGACGTCGCGCGGCCAACATGGGCCTGTTCGCCGCCGACCTACGCGGCACCGACCAACTCCGGCAGGACCTCACCAACCAACAGGTCGCCGACATCATCTGGAGCATGAACGCCGCCGAATACTGGGTCCTACTCGTCCACGAACGCGGCTGGACCCCCGACCAGTTCACCGACTGGCTCACCGACGCATGGACCCGCCTCCTCCTCGATCCCGGCCATTCCCATCCGCGGGAGAGGACCAACTGAGTACGAGCGGACGCCCCTCACAACAAAATGCCCACTGCGCCCACCCCCTGCGATCCGCGCGCCGCTCGAGTACGTCACTTGGCCGAACTCCGACCAGCGGAATCACATGGGGTGCCCACGGCCCCGCGCGCGCCGAGTCGCTCAGGCGTCCGCGACGAGCCGATCCAATGCAGCGATGAGGCAGCCCGGCGACTCGTGCCAGACGAAGTGCCCCGCTCCTGGCTCGATGTGCCACCACGCGCCCGGGATGCGCTCGGCGCTGTCGATTCCGGCGCTGGGTGGCATCGGGCTCAGCTCGCCAACGAGCACCCCGACCGGGACTCTGATCGCCGGTAGCGACGACTCCAGCTCAGGCAGGCGGCCCATCAGATCCGCCCACAGCCCCTGGTTGGCCGGCTGGGAGAACTCCACGTACGGCATCGGCGGAGCAGCAGGAGGATCGGCGAAGTGCGACCCCCAGAACAAGGACAACGCCTCGCGTGCCTCCTCGGGCGTTGACTCGCCGGCTGTGTCCCTCTCATCCAGCGCGCGGGCACGATCACGGGAGGCCTCGGGCACTCGCGCGAGCATCTCGGCCCCGAACGCCTCTCCCCCGCCGTCACCGACCGCGCCGAGCGGGTCGACCGACAAAACGCCGGCGATCCGCTCAGGGATACCGACCGCGGCATGGAACACCAGGTGGCCTCCCCATGAGTGGCCCACCAGGTAGGCCGTGTCCCACCCCAGGCCGTCGAGCACAGCGGCGATGTCGGCCACGGCCTCGGCGACCGTGAACTCGCCCTGCTCCGTGGACGGAGCGAGACCGCGCTGCTGGTAGGTCACAACCTGGTAGCGAGCAGCGAGCTCCGCCACAGCATCGTCGAGATATTCGAAGCTCATTCCCGGACCGCCGTGGATCGCCAGCACTCGCGGTCCGGCGCCACTGACCCACCCCGAGAGCTCACCGGACCCAGTGGCAACCGCGAAGGGAGTTCGTTCCATGACGGCAGCCTAGGAACTCCTCCGAGGCTCAGCGCTCTCCCCAGCGGGGATGCCCGACCGAGCCCGATCGGTTCTGCTCGCCCGGATGCGTCTCACCGGCTCCACTAAGACGCAGCCGAGACCTGCAGTTTTTGTCCCCGTCAGCCGTTCAGTGTGGAGAGTTCGCCGGTGAGTAGGCGGTGGCGTTCGGCGCTGGTTTGGTTGAGGCCGATGATCTCGACGGTCTTGCTCTTGCGGTGGTACTTGGTGGTGATGGCGTCGAGGGAGGCGACGGGTGGATGCATCCCAGATGTGGGAGGCGCTGAGGTCGATGACGATGCGATCGGGGTCTTGGGCGTACTCGAACTGTGTGTAGAGGTCGTTGCTGGAGGCGAAGAACAGCTCGCCGGTGACGTCGGATGTGAGAGAGCCCACCGTGACCAGCCCAGCCACCCCCACTGGTCGTCCCGAGACGAGCCCGGCCATGCACATCGGCGAGGTTCGCCGCGCGCACCGAGCTGTCGCTGCGGTCCCTGCGGCACTGGGACGAGGTCGGGCTGCTGCGACCCTCAGGTCGCACCGACGGTGGGTTCCGGCTCTACACCGAGGCCGACGTGGAGAAGATCCTCGTCATCCGGCGGATGAAGCCGCTCGGTTTCACTCTGGACCAGATGAGCGCGGCCATGCGCGACCTCGAGATACTGCACAGCAACGCTGAGGCGTCATAGTCGGCCAACGCCCGAGAGCGTCTCGCCCGCGTACTCTCCGACGCGCACGAGCGGCGTGCGAAGCTCGAGCGGCAGTTGGCCATGGCCGACGAATCCATCGACCAGCTCGGCCGGCACCGACCGGTCCTCGGCCTCGGCCGGACGTTGGGAGACGTCGACTCGCCTGAGGAGTAGGGGGCGGGACTGGCCGCGGGCCATTGGGCCCGCCAGATCTTCGCGGCCCCCACCAGAATGGGGCGGCCAGCACGGCAACGGCAACGGCAACGACAGGGACGGCGGGGACGACGCCGAGCAGCAGCCCGCCGAGCAGAGTGCCGGCGGTGGACCCGTCCGCCATCAGGACCACGAACCGTCTGCCGTGGCCAAGCCAGCCGCGACCAGTGACTCGGCCATGCCATGGCCGAGGCCCCGTTGCGAGCCCGTCCACGGGTCTGCATAGATCACTGGGTCTCGATCAACCGAGCCTGCAGGGTCAGCTGTGCCTGGCGTTGGGAGAGCGTTCAGTCCGCTTTCCGGACGGAGAGCGCTCTCGTCGGATGCGCGCGTTAGCGGCCTTCAAACGACAGATCTCGGTCTCGAGCTCGAGGACCTGCGCGATGCCAGCGAGGTTGAGTCCAGCGGTGAGGAGGTCACGGATACGGATCAGCCGTTCCACGTCGTCGTGGCTGTAGAGCCTGGTGCCGCCCGGTGTCCGCGCGGGCTCGAGCAACCCACGACGTTCATAGGCGCGCAGGTTCTGCACCTCCATGGAGGTCATGTCTGCCGCTACTGAGATCGCGAAGACACCCACGCTGCTTTTGGTCATGAATACCGGCTTCCCCGGGGCTTGCGCACACTTCATGTTTGCGCTATATAAACCCTTTACCGAACAGTACAGGTTCTGGGGTGTAGCGCCCAAGACCCGATCAGGATCAGGAGGAATCATGTTGCTGCGTACCACCGACCCCTTCCGCGACCTCGACCGTCTGACCCAACAGCTGCTGGGCACGACCAACCGCCCGGTGGTGATGCCGATGGATGCTTGGCGTGAGGGCGACCGTTTCGTGATCGAGTTCGACCTGCCCGGGGTGAGCCAGGAAAGTGTGGACCTGGATGTCGAACGCAATGTGCTCACCGTCAGTGCAGAGCGCGTCTCGCGTAACGGCGACTGGGAGATGCTCGCCTCCGAACGCCCGCGCGGGCGGTTCAGTCGGCAGCTCGTGCTTGGTGACAATCTCGATCTGGACCGCATCGAGGCCAGCTACGAGAGCGGCGTACTCCGCTTGATCATCCCAGTGGCGGAGAAGGCCAGGCCCCGCAAGATCGCGATCACCGGCACCACTGACCAGCGAAGCGCCATCAGGGTCTGACCCGGATACACCAACCCAGCGCCCCCCGAGGCTGATCGGTGGGCACGGCGCTTGGGCACATCGCAGAACTCTGGCAGCGGCAAGCCCTGACGATCAAAGTCTGAGAAGACAAGGAGGTGATCCTTTCACTACATCCCTGGGCGGCCTTCGGGCAAGAGGTCACTTAGCGCCAGGCAGATCGAGCCGACCATCCGCGGCGTTGCGCCCGGTCGGTCGGCGCGGCGCCTGGGTGATCAACGCCCGGACTTCCACGGCGCACCCCGTGACAGCTGACCAAGGCTGGTCACCCTGTGACCGACGCTGAACCCGCATGGGGGCTGGGAGCCCGGCTTGGTGCGTGAGCCGGGCTCCCAGACCTCCCTCAGTCTCGACCGAGAAAGACCGACCGCCCATGTACCCGTCCAAGGACGCTCGCGAACTGGCCATCTTGCTTCGCATCAGCTGTGAGCTCGACATCGTCGGTGACGTCTCCGCCACGGTGGACAACCCATCCGAACTGATCGCCTGGGCCGCAATCCTCGCCGACGCCACCATCGCAGCGTGGCGCGGCCAGGACTCCGGCCACCGATACCTCCAGGTCACCGCAGAACATCGCCGCGCGCCGGTGCGCGGTCGCATCGCCGCAGTGCTGCCCTGCGAGCAACACCAGGAGTTCTGGCAAGCACTGCACCTCGACAAGCTCGGGCCGGGACAAACCCGGAACCTGGCCGCTGCTGACCTTTCCACAGCATGGTCGACGCTGCCGCTCACACCACCAGAACCCGAGACTGTCCAGCCCGGCCCATCGACGAGACAGCGACCCATTCCAGATCAACCCCAGGCATAACCGCCATGGGGTACGTGCCCCGCCGCCTCTGCCCACAGCTCCCTGGCCACCCGGACCCGATAACCCCCATGCCCACGGTCCGACGCCAAGCCCACCGGGCATCCGCGCCAACATGCGTCCTCCCCGCCTTTGGCGCGCCTGAGCGACCGGATCTAGCCGATGAGCGCGAGGTCAGGACCCCCCACAGGCTCGGCGCGCGTCACCCGTGAGGGCCCGGAAGCAGGCCCAGATGCCCCGCCAGGCGACGACGCGGTGGAGGGCCACGGCGCCTGCTCTGGGCAGCCTGCGGCACAGGTCACACCCCTGATGGGGAGTCGGACCCGCGCGTACGGGGTATTGGAGGTCATGAGCAATGACAAAGCAGCACAGGCCCGCGAAGGGCTGTTGGACAGCATCGCGGGCAAGGCGAAGGAAGTGACCGGGGC
>JBBSVL010000148.1:0-6981 GCA_038233595.1 Propionibacteriales bacterium
CGGCTTGAGCGCGGTGTCGATGCCGGTGAGGTTGGTGTTGGCCCGCTCGATCTGGTCGGGCAGCGTCAAGACGTTGCCACCCGCTCCGGTCACCGCCGCACTGGCCACACCCAGGTTCTTGTTGATCGAGGCCAGCGAGTTAGTGATGACGACGAGGTAGACCACGACGACCAAGATGACGACACCGAGCAGGATCACCCAGGTCTTCAACCAGCGGTCGTAGTAGGTCTGCTTGCCGGGCGGTGGTGCGGCCACCGGGCCGGTGGCGGTGTTGCGCTCGCGAGTTGTGCTTCCAGAAGCCATGACAGATCCCTCTACTGGGCGGGGCAGGCGCCGGCGACTGCACCGACGAGTGGGAGACCACCGAGGGTGACACCACGGCAGATATCAGCGGACAGATCCTTCGCCCGAACTGCTTGTACGACCAGGTTGCCCGAATCGCCCTTGATCAGGTTGGCGATGGCGATCGTGTCGTCCAGGTTGGTGTTGATCTGGGCGACACCGCGGTTCAGGGACATGGCGGTCGTCAAGATCCCGGCCGCCTCCTTGTTGATGCCGCCCGCGGTGTTGTTGATCCGCTTGGCGACGTCGTTGATCTTCTTGGCGGAGCCGTTGATGCTGGTCGCCGTGCCGCCGATGCCGACCGCCGAGCCGTTGATGTTCCCCGCGCTGCCGTTGATCGACCCGGCGAGGCCGTTCACCTGCTGCGCCAGCGCGACGATCTCGCCGAGCTTGCCCTCCAGCGGCTTCGCGGAGCCGAGGATGGAGGTGGCCAGTTCGTTCGTCTGGGTGAGTTGGAGGATGGAGTCGGTCGAGCTGTTGATCCCTCGACCGGTCAGGGCGATGGTCTTCGCCTTGTCGTTGATGCTGCTCGCCGTAGAGGCGGCACGTTGGAGGAGCCCGGCAGCGATGAGCACCACCGCTAACGTGATGATCAATCCGAAGATCGCCGCACCAGAATCGCCACTGGGGCGAAGTCGCAGTCGCATGAACCACTTCCTTGAACGAGGGACTTACGGCACGTGCATGTTGCGCAGGGGTAACTGTCGCAAACCGACAGTAGGGCATATCCGCGCAAAAAGGAACGGAGGTTGGAAGCGTGGCGACCGAGTCCTTCCGGCCGTCCTCGAGGCCCGGCTCGGCGGGCATGACAGACACGAAAAGTGCCTCTACCAAGCAGGATCTCGTACAGAAGCGGACGGGCCGAGCCGTGGTCAACCTGCTGCTAGAGCGAGGCCGCTGTCCACTCTGGCGGGGACGGTGGGGCGCACGGTGCGGGCCGAGGCAGGTGCTCGGTGCACCGGCCGAGCCCGGTCCGCGGCGGGGTACGGGGGCCGATCTGGCGCAGGAGGATCGCCCGGGACTGAAGCCGACAGCGTCGAGGCCGGGGTCTGCGAGCCCGGCACCAACCTCGGAGCCTCCGTCACGCCGGCACGTCGAGGATGAGCCCGAGCACGTCCCGGATCTGAGCCAGTGCGGTCGCCCCGACGTTGCCTTGCACGTGCCCGAGCCGACCGGCGGCGACGGCCCGTACGTGCTGGCACTGGGCAGCGGACGTCCGGTCCAGACCGTTGTGTTGGTCAGCAGCAATGTCGACTTCGGAGACGAATCTGCGCGGCGTCGCGGTGAGCGGGACGACGTGGACGACCGAGGGCGACGCGTCGAGCAGGCGCATCGAGCAGGCGCATCGAGCCAGGCCTCGTCAGGCGCGCTCAGGTCGCCGCGCAGATCGGCGGCAATCTGATCTTGCCGGAGCCGTCGGACGGCCAAGGCCACCGTGTCCCCGACGCTGGTGCCCCAGGCCGAGGCCAACTTCTTGAGTTCCCGGTGTGTCGTGACGTCGATGCGTACGCTCGTCAGTTGGCACAGCACACCGGTGAGCCGGCTGGACTCGAGCGCGTTCTCCAATCCTCTTGGGCGAAGCCCCACAGCAGGGTGACATCCTGCTCGGCGCCGTGAGCCGGATCGTGGCCGGCGACGGGTACAGTCCGCCGATGAAGGCTCAGCGTTCGGTCCGCGTCGCCGCCGCCACTGGGGGTATCTTCGCTCGACACATGCTGTGCGCCGCAGTCGCTGACTGCGCAACACCGCCGATCGACTCCTCATTGGGAGGGCCATGATTGGTCAACTGACCGAGCGGGCCGCCCGTCTCGTCGAGCGCCAGCAGTGGCTGAACAAGCCGGGCTACAAGCTCGAACACGGCCTCGCCTTCGCTTTCGGTCTGGCCGGCGCGCGGGCCCGTCCTCTGCAGAACCTGCTCCAGGGAGTGTGGCTCGGACATCCGCTGCATCCTGTTCTCACCGCTCTCCCGTTGGGCGCCTGGACTGCCGCGCTCGTCCTCGATGGGGTCGACGTCGTCGCGCCCCGGCCGCAAGGGTTCCGTCAGGCAGCACAGGTCGCCGTCGGGCTGGGTGTCGTCGGTGCTTCCGGGGCGACCGTGACGGGCCTGGCGGACTGGCAGCACACGCACGACGACGCGCGGCGGCTGGGCATGGCGCATGGGGCGCTGAACACGGCGGCGTTGGCGCTGTACGGCTTGTCCTGGCTCTACCGGCATCGAGGTCGGCATGGTCGGGCGCGGCTCGCCGGCACCGTCGGCTATGGGCTGACAATGGCCAGCAGCCAGCTGGGGGGGCGCCTCGTCTTCCGCCACCGCGTCGGGGTGGACCATGCCGACAGTCGGTTGGACCCACGCACGTTCGTCCCGGTGCTCGCAGAGTCCGAGCTGAACGAGGACAGCCCCACGCTGGTTGAGTGCGCCGGCGTGCCGGTGGTGCTCGTGCGGCACGAAGGACGCATTTCGGCTCTCGGCGGTGACTGCCCGCACCTGGGAGCGCCGATGGGGGAGAGCTGGCTCTACAAGGGTGAGCTCGTCTGCCCTTGGCACGGATCGCGGTTCGACCTGCAGAGCGGCGCCGCCATGACCGGGCCGGCGACCGCTCCCCTGACCTGTTTCCAGAGCCGGGTGCGACATGGACAGATCGAGATCCGCCGGACACCGCCGGCAGAAGTGACGACGAGAGGCCGGACGTTGATCCCAGCCGAGACCACCCGATGAAGGCCGACCAGGTGCTGATCGAGCACCACGACGTCCTGCGCGGGCTGCTGAAGAAGCTTGGTGCCACGACCGATGAGCAAGGCGCGACGCGACGAGAGCTGCTCGACGAGCTGGTGCGCGAGCTCGGCGTCCACGTCAGGATCGAGGACGAGTTGTTCTACCCGGCGGTGCAGGAGGTGACCCCCCTGCTGGCGATCTCGCAGGCAGAGCACCGCGCGATCGACGACCAGCTCGCCGTCGTCCTGCGCACCGACACCGCCGGACCGGACTTCCTGGTCGAGCTGGAGATGCTGAAGGAGACGCTGGACCATCATGCCGACGAGGAGGAGCGCGTCATGTTCCCGCAGTCGCACGCCCTCGGCGAGGAAGCGCTCGAGGAGCTCGGGATCAAGATGAAGGCACGTCAGGAGCACTTGCGGCATTCCACCGTGACCCAGCTGCTGCGAAGCGCCAAGCGCGAGGTCCTTCGGCACGCATAGGTCCTCGGCTCGTCTGGGCACCTTGACGACGCGGTGCCCGCCCACCAACGGAAGGGTCCAGCACATGGTGCGGCTCTACGCCAAAGTCGTCGGTGTCTCGGTTATCCTCATCGGCATTATCGGCCTGCTGCTCGGCGACAAGTCCCTGCTCGGTGTCCTGAACATCGACCTCGCCGAGGATGGCATCCACCTGCTTACGGGTGGCCTGCTTGCCTACGCCGGGTTCGTGGTGCGCAGTCTCAAGGTCGTCCGCGCCATCGTGGGCGGCATCGGCGTTGCCTACCTGGTGGTCGGCGTCGTGGCCTTTGCCAAGCCTATGTTCTTCGGTCTCATTCCTTCCGGGTACGAGGTGGTGTTCGACAACCTCATCCACCTGACCTTGGGCGTGCTCGGCATCTTCGTGGGCTTCTTCCTCAAGGAGCGCGAGACGGCGCGGACCTGAGACCAGGGCTCAGCTCACGCGGGCTCAGGCAGCGGCGCGCATTCCGGATCACCTTCTACATTTCATGATCTCCATGCGCTGGGTCCTCCCGCTGGTCTCGGCGAGCTCGGTGGCCGGCTGGTAGGTGCCGCGCTCGACCTCACTCTGCGACATGGGAACCGCCGCGCAGTGATGCGGCACCATGCTGTCAGGCAGATGATGTCGCGCTGCTCTGGTGTGGCCGCAGCGCGCAAGTCGGCGGCGTTCTTGTCCCAGACCGCCTGCTTGTCGGCGCGGAGCAGGTGTCTGCTCCGGCCGAAGATCTTGAGGAAGCCGAGCATCGTGGCGACCCTCCTTCCGCGCGTTGAGTCTGCTGCGCGATCGCCTTTGACCGCGGGGCGGCGCCCGGTCGACACCGTCGAATCCGCGGTTCGCGAGCTGGTGCGCCGTCGCGGGCTGGACCCGCTCACCGACCTTGCCGCCGTAACGGACAGCCCCATCCTCGACCGCAACGGCCTTCCGATCCACCGGCCGCAGAGAAGCCGCGTGCTCCTCCCCGTCTGCGAATCATGTAACGGCGGGCTCAACACCCGGTTTGAGGTCTCAGCCAAGGAAGTTGTCACTGCCCTCGCGCTCAGCGGCTGGGCCGGGACGCACACGGCGGATGAGTGGCGTGCCGTCGGCATGTGGTGGGCCAAGGTCATCCTGATACTCGGCCATCCTCGGGCACGCATAGGGGACGCGCGGCTCGACCGTCAAGCCCGCATCGCCCTCGACGGGCGGCTGCCGGACATCAAGTGGATGTCTGACGGGACCGGCCCGCCCGACCGCCTGTCAGTCTTTGTCCACAACACCGACCTCGCAGTCGCCGCGGCGGTGCACAAGCTGGCCGTGCCGGCGGTCGTCTACAACGACGACGGGACGCCGTCGGGCTGCCACGTCCTAAGCCTCTTGTCTGTGGCTGTCGTGTTCACCCTGGAATCGCTATTGATCACCCGATGGTCCGTTACGGCGAGGCGTGGAGGCTGCTTCGCTCTCCGCCACCGAACGGCGACTTGTCCTTGCTACCTGCTCGCCAGCCACCGGCACGTCGCCGGGCCCGAGCGCCGAGCCCCGGCTGGCTCCCGCGAGCGGGAGGGTCGTCCGGGCAGAGTCCGGCCACGGCCCTTCCTGCACCACCCGCACCGCGGTCCCGGGCTGGTCCTGGGCAGCGAGACACCTTGCTGCGCGGAGGTGAGAAGCAGTGCCTCGAAGGCTTCGGCTGCGCTCATGCCGCTGCGTGCCATGAGCATGCTCGGCGCTTGGTGGAACGTGCGGCCTGCGTCGTGCCGTTCGAACAGGCTGCTTGGAGCAACCCTCAGCTCTGCGGTCAGCGACGGGATCTGCCCTTCGCTCTGCACCCGATCGCCCCGAGCGGTGAGGCGGTCGTCGAAGGCGAGGGCCGCGGTCACCAGCCGCCTCGTCGCGGTCGCACGCTGAAGCGATGCGCGAACCCGGGTCGAGATCGTCGCGGACGCCTCGGCCTGCCGGTCGCGCTCGCTGGCCTCGAGGTCGCGACCCTCGGCGGCCAGGTCGCGACGGGTAGCCACCGCGTCGCGCAGGTACGCTGGTCCCCGGCCGGCGCCGGACGACTGTGCCGGCTCTCGCCGACGGCTATGGGGCTCCCGCCAGGCCGCTCGGACCGTCTACGACGCCGTCGCCGGCTTCGGGCCGCTGCATCGCCACCTCGACGACCCCTCGATCGAGGAATTTGCATCAACGAGCCAGGGCGCGGGTGTTCGTCGCCCGCCGAGGCCGCTCGGAACTCACGACGACGATTCTCACCGACGGGCTTCTCTGCATGAGTCAACTGCGCAGACGCTAGCCTAGGCATTCCGCACATGGAGGTCGGTGGGCTGTCCGGGTGCGAGCCAGCGCGGCTTGATGGGGTCAACAGCGCCGGGGTGGGTCCTCGGCTTCGTTGAAAACCTTCGGGGAAAGGGCCTGGAGTCGGTGACGGGATCGTGGAGCCGGCGGGCGCCCGGTTTCGGATGCCGGAGCAAGCGGGAAGGACGGTGGGCGACCCGAGACAGAACTCCCGGCGTTGACGCGGGCAGGCCTTCGAGACGGAACTGATGCTGTCCTACCGCACCTTGCCTGGCTACTGGCCGGACCGTCGAGTAACTCATCGACATCTTGGCCAGTCGTGGCCGTGCACGTCGACACCGAGGAGATCGTCCTGTGCCCGGCACTCGTCGAGGCAGGCATGGACAACGCCCGCCGTGCGGGACCACCTGACCATGATCGGTAGTCGGCCTACGAACAGGGCGCTGGGTGCGATCATCGCCGCCGTTCGCACCGTCCTCCTTGTCTGACGTCGGCGCCGACCGTGTCCTGTCGCTCCTGCCCTCCTGTGGCCGGCAGCGGTTCCCGTTCACCGTGATCGACCAAGCCTTTCACCTTCTTGACTCTCCGGCAGAGCCCTGGAGCATCCAGGTCGAGCTGCAGCTGAGCGGACATCTTGACGAGCAGCGCCTCCGGTCCGCGCTCGTCGACGCGCTCTGCGCCCACCCCATGGCCCGTGCTAGGCAGCTTCCGAGCCGACGCACCGACCGCACCTGGATCTGGGAGATCGCCCCGGCTGCCGACATCGACCCGCTCCGGGTCGTGGACTGCCCCGACGACGCCGCCCTGGCTGCCGTCCGTCGGGAGCTCTACAGCCGTCTCGTGCCGCTCATCGAGGCGCCACCGTTCCGGCTCGTCCTGGCCCGGCGACCGGCAGGCGACATCCTCCTTCTTAACGCCAACCATGCCGCCTTCGACGGGTTCGGCGCCCTGCGACTCCTGCGGTCGATCGCCCACTCCTACACCGGGATACCGGAGAGCCCGCCGCCCGTCGGTTTGGGCGAAGCCCGCGACGTGCACCGCCACGCCGCCGCTGGCGACCGCCCAGAACGTGTGCGCCGGTTCCGGATGCTGGCCGGCATGGCCTCCGACCTGGTCCGACGCCCAACACGTCTTGCTGTCGACGGGGGCACGGCCGA
>JBBSVL010000149.1:0-6968 GCA_038233595.1 Propionibacteriales bacterium
CCAACCCGATCAAGCGGGTCGGCTACCCCGAGGACATCGCTGCGGCTGCGGCCTTCCTGTGCAGTGACGAGGCGTCGTACATCACCGGCCAGACGTTGTACGTCGACGGGGGCGCCAAAATCTGATGCCGGAGATCTGATGCCGGAGACCTGAAGGCGGTCCAAAGCCTTCTGGCTCGAGAGATCTGGTTCGGCAGACCCCACGCCGATCCGCACGTAGGGTCTCTCGACATGTCCATGGTCCATCGGGTCACATCGGTCACACTGGTGACCCTGCTGGCGTTCGCCGTACCCCAGCTTCCGGCCGATGCCTCCTCGTCGGGGGCCGGTGCCCGGCATCCCGCGGCCGCGCACCCGAAACACCACCACCACCACAAGCTGACCCCGAAGCAGCGGTACCGCCACTTCCACCCCAGGCTGATCCGGGCGGCGCGGATCGCGGTGCACCAGCGAGGCGACCGCTACCAGTGGGGCGCTGCGGGACCGAAGCGCTTCGACTGCTCGGGGCTGGTGTACTACGCCTACCGCAAGGCGGGCTTCCGGCACATTCCGCGCACGGCGAGCCAGCAGTACCACGCCGTGCGTCACCTCAGGAAGTCTCAGCTCCGTCGCGGTGACCTGATCTTCTTCAGGCAGCACGGGCGCGTCTACCACGTGGCCATTTTCCTGTACTGGAAGCACGGTCGCCGGGTCTTCGTGCACTCGCCGAACTCGCGGGGCCGGGTGCGCAAGGATGTGCCCTGGACCGGTGCCTGGCGGGCAGGGACGACGCGCCCGGCCCATCCGCGTGCCGACGCCCGATAACGCCAGCGGGTCAGTCATCATGGGCGCATGGACCTTCCCCCCATGTCCCGTGTCCGTCGTGCCCGCACCACGGCGGTCGCCCTGATCGCGACTGCCGCGCTCACCCTGACCGCCTGCGGCGGAAGCGCCACCAAGGCCGGCAACCGCGGGCCCGGCAGCCAGTCCACGCAGGGCGGCATCACCCTGGACGCGCTGTGGCCGCTCACCGGTCTCCCGGTCACGGGCAAACCCCCGAAACACCCGCCGCTGGTGGTCAAGATCGACAACACCGCGTCGTCCCGGCCGCAGCTCGGACTCGCCAAGGCCGACCTGATCACCGAGGAGCTGGTCGAGGGCGGGCTGACCCGGCTCGCGGTCTTCTTCGAGACCCACCTGCCTGGCCTGGTTGGTCCGGTCCGGTCGATGCGCGCCTCGGACATCGGCCTGGTCAAGCCGGTCCGGGGGATCGTCGTCACCAGTGGTGCCGCGGGTCCGACGTACGGCCGGCTCAAGGCGGCCGGGGTCAAGTACATCGCTAACGGCGGACCGGCGCCCGGCTTCTACCGTGACTCGGGTCGCACCGCGCCGTACAACCTGCTGATGAAGCTGGACGTGCTCGCCAAGACGTTGAAAAAGCCGACCCGGGTGACCCCGCCGTACCTGCCCTGGGGCAAGGAGAAGGACTTCAACGGCACTGCGCCGGCCCGGTCGATCACGGCCCGCTTCGGCGGCGGTCACACCACGCTGTGGTCCTACCAGGGCGGCAAGTACGTCAACACGAACTCCGAGGCGGCGCCCGGCACGGCCTTCAAGCCCGACACCGTGGTCGTGGTCCGGGTCGGCACCCGTGACGCGGGCTACCTCGACCCGGCGGGTCACTTCGTGCCCGAGTCGATCACCACGGGCAGCGGCAAGGCCCTGGTGTTCCACAAGGGCAAGGTCGAGCGCGGAAGCTGGTCCAAGTCGAGCCCCGGCCAGACCTGGAGCTTCAAGACGAAAGCCGGAAAGCTGAGGATCCCCGCCGGGCACACCTGGATCGAGGTACTGCCGGTCGACGCGAAGGGTGGGTCGCTCAGCTTCCGTTGAGCCCCGCGCCGGGGTCGGGCAGGGTGATGCCCTGCTCGGCCAGGTTGCGCATCCCGGCGAGGATGAAGCCGATGGCGGTCTGCACGCGGGCCACTGCCAGCTCGGGGTCCTCGGCGCTGGAGACGCTCTCACCGGCGGCCGACATGGCACCGAAGAAGATTCGGCTGAACGTCTGCACCATCTCCTCCTCGAGGTCGTACTCGGAGGAGGCGAGCACCGACCGCACGATGTCCTGCACGATGCCGAACGTCGAGCGCTCCTCCTGCTCGCGGAACCGTTCGTAGCCCAGGATCGCGGGCCCCTCCTGGATCACGATCCGCTGGTACGTCGGGTCCCGGACCACCGCAAGGAACGCCTGGAGCCCGGCCATCGCCTTCTTCCACGGGTCCGGGCTGCCCTTGAGAGCACGAGAGATGGTCCTCGTGGCGTCGGCCTCCACGGCCTCGAAGACGGCCTCGAAGACGGCCTGCTTGCCGCTGAAGTGGTGGTAGAGCGCGCCCTTGGTCACCTGGGCGCCGGCCACGATCGTGTCCAGGCTGGTGCCGGCGTAGCCCCGCGTCGCGAAATGCTCGAGCGCAACCTCGACGAGCGCCCGCTTGGTGGCGGCGGAGTACTGCTGACGTCGGCTGGGAACCCCCTTGGCGACCTTGAGCAGCTTCTCGGTCGGACGCGAGGGCGGGGACATACCGGCAGCATAGGAGGCGATGTGCCCCAGGTCACGGCAGCCAAGTTTGGCATACCAACAGGTAGCTAACATACTTGAGGTACGTACCAACGGTATGTAGCAACCTAGGAGGAGCCAACGATGCGCACCAACCGTTCCGAGCACATCCAGCCCGCCGACGAGATCGTCACCGAGACGGTGACCAAGACACAGCCTGCTGTCGAACCGGTTCCGGCCGGGTCGGCTGAGTTCGTGGCGCGGATCAAGGCGATCCTCGCCGCCGCCTGACCTGCGTGCCACCATGGGTGGCGTGGAGCCCGCAGACCTCATGGTGGATCGGCTCGATCCACTCGCCGGGCGACTCCTGGTGGCGTCCCCGACGCTGGTAGACCCGAACTTCGCCCGGACCGTCGTGCTGCTTCTCGATGTCGACGACGGGGTGCTGGGCGTGGTCCTCAACCGGCCGACCGACGTCGCCGTCACCGAGGTGCTGGAACCCTGGGCAGCCATCGTCGACGAACCCGGCGTGCTGTTCCAGGGCGGTCCCGTCGGCACCGACTCGGCGCTCGCCGTGGGCCGGCTGGTCACCGACGGTGAGCCGCTGGGCTGGCGCCCCTTGTACGTCGACACCGGGCTGGTCGACCTCGATGCGCCCAGCGAGGTGGTGGGGGCCGCACTCAGCTCGATGCGCATCTTCGCGGGCTACGCCGGGTGGTCGTCGGGCCAGCTCGAGGCCGAGATCGACGAGGGCGCCTGGTACGTCGTCCCGGCTGCACCCGAGGACGCCTTCGGCCCCGAGCCCTGCAGGTTGTGGCACCAGGTGCTGCGTCGTCAGCCCGGGCCGCTGGCCTGGCTCGCGAACTACCCCGATGACCCGACCCAGAACTGACCTCTGCGGCGCGTCGGTAACCGTTACACTGCGTCGGTGACACAGCAGGCGCCGGGTTTCGGGACGGACACCCTCCAGGACACTCGCAGAGACACTCGTACCCTCCCCACCGACGAGGGCGACCACGAACGGTTCTCGCACTTCGTGCCCAAGGACCGGCTGATGGATGCCATGGTGAACGGCACGCCGGTGGTCGCTCTGTGCGGCAAGGTGTGGGTGCCGAGCCGCGATCCGGAGCGCTTTCCCACCTGCCCGGAGTGCCAGGAGATCTGGGAGAGCATGAAGACTGGGGACGACGCATGAGCGTGACTCGATCGACCCTAGGACGAGTGGGGGTCCTGGTCATCGCGGTTGCGACCGTGGGTGCGATGTCCACGTGGCAGGCGTCCGCGTCGCCCAAGGCCCCAGCTTCGCCGTGCATCGTCTCGAGCGGCGCGGTCCACCGCCCGGCCGACACCCGGGCCCGGACCGTGGCAGACCGGAGAGCGGTCGGCAGAGCGACGGCGCACCGGCTGGGTGCCCGTACCGCGGAGCTGCCCGACCGGGTGGTCGTCAACGTGCGGGTCCACGTGCTGAAGAGCCGGAACAAGGCGCGCCCCTACGCCACGAAGAAGCAGATCATCCAGACCATGGCCGTGCTCAACAACGCCTACGCCGGTATGCAGATGCCCGACACTCAGCAGCGAGTAGTCACGCGGTTCTCCTTCCGGCTGACCAGCACCGACACCACGACCAACACCAACTGGGACTGGACCAGGCCGGACAGCCCCCAGGAGCGGGCGATGAAGCGGGCGTTGCACAAGGGCACCCGGTCCGACCTGAACCTGTACTTCGTGAACCAGACCAAGGCGAGCCAGATGCTCGGCTGGTCCTCACTGCCTTGGGACCAGAAGCAGCAACCCGACATGGACGGCGTGGCCATCAACGTCAAGGCGCTGCCCGGGGGATCGATTCGGTACTACAACCTGGGTGACACGGCCACGCACGAGGTCGGGCACTGGCTGGGGCTCTACCACACCTTCGAAGGCGGCTGCTTGAATCCCGGCGACGAGGTCGACGACACGCCCCCGGAAGCCAGCCCAACCGATGGCTGCCCGAAGGGCAAGGACACCTGTCTCTCGAAGGGCACGGACCCGATCCACAACTTCATGGACTATGCGATCGACAGCTGCATGAACCAGTTCACCGCTGGCCAGGCTGCTCGCATGGACCTGATGTGGACGACCTACCGGGCATCGTGACGGGGGAGGACCAGCCGCCACAGCTCGACCTCTCACCCGCGTGGCCCGACCGTGCCGCCTGGGGCACCGCTCCCAGCCTGCGTGCCTGGCAGTCGGCGGCGATGGCTTGCTACAACGCCCGCGACCAGAAGGACTTCCTGGCAGTCGCCACGCCGGGCGCCGGGAAGACCACCTTCGCGCTCACGGTGGCCGCCGAGCTGCTCGGCCGCCGGGTCGTCGACCGGGTCACCGTGGTCGCACCGACCGAGCACCTGAAGACCCAGTGGGCGGAAGCCGCGGATCGGGTCGGAATCCCGCTCGACCCGACCTATGCCGGACGAGCAGGAAGGACCAGCAAGGACTACATCGGCGTCGCGGTCACCTACGCGGGCGTCGCGGCGAGCCCGCTGGCTCACCGGATCCGCACCGAGCGGTTCAAGACCCTGGTGATCCTCGACGAGGTGCACCATGCGGGCGACGCGCTGAGCTGGGGTGAGGCGGTCCGGGAGGCCTTCGAGCCGGCCCGGCGCAGGCTTGCGCTGACCGGCACCCCGTTCCGCTCCGACGTGAACCCGATCCCGTTCGTGCGCTACGAGCGGGGCGCGGACGGCGTGCAGCGGAGCTCATCGGACTACACCTACGGCTACGGGCACGCGCTCGCGGACCACGTCGTACGACCTGTGCTGTTCCTGGCCTACAGCGGCAGCATGTCGTGGCGCACCCGGGCGGGCGACGAGATCTCCGCCCAGCTGGGTGAGCCGCTGACCAAGGACCTCACGGCGCAGGCGCTGCGCACCGCGCTGGACCCGTCCGGCTCCTGGATCCCGGCGGTGCTGACTGCCGCGGACCGCAGGCTCTCGGAGGTGCGCCGGCACATGCCGGACGCCGGTGGCCTGGTGATCGCCACAGACCAGGACTCCGCGCGGGCCTACGCCAAGACTCTCGCCTCGGTCGCGGGGGAGAAGCCGGTCGTGGTGCTCTCCGACGAGAAGGCCGCCTCGAAGAAGATCGCCGGGTTCGCCGCGGGTGAGGCCCGCTGGATGGTGGCGGTGCGGATGGTGTCCGAGGGCGTGGACATCCCACGGCTCGCGGTCGGCGTCTACGCCACGTCGATCGGCACGCCACTGTTCTTCGCCCAGGCAGTCGGTCGCTTCGTCCGGGCCCGTGCCCGTGGCGAGATGGCGTCGATCTTCGTGCCGTCCGTACCCGCGCTGCTCGGGTTCGCCTCGGAGATGGAGCTCGAGCGCGACCACGCCCTGGGCCGCTCGATCGGCAACGAGGAGGACGTCTTCGCCGCGGAGGCAGACCTGCTCGCGCAGGCCGAGGCCGGACAGACCGAGGTCACCGACGAGGGGCTGCCCTTCGAGGCGCTCGGTTCGCAGGCGACCTTCGACCGGGTGCTGTACGACGGGGGCGAGTTCGGCCACGAGGGCGAGGTGCACGTCGGGTCGGAGGAGGAGATGGACTTCCTCGGCATCCCTGGCCTGCTCGAGCCCGACCAGGTGCGGCACCTGCTCCAGAAGCGCCAGTCCGACCGGGCCGCGAGCCGCCGGCCGAGACCTGGCGACGAGCGGGAGGTGAACACCCACGAGCGGCTGGCGATGCTGCGCCGGGAGCTGAACAGCCTGGTCTCCGCCTGGCACCACCGCACCGGGCAGGCCCATGGCCTCACCCACGCGACGCTGCGCCGGGAGCTGGGTGGCCCCGCGGCCGCGGTCGCCTCGGCCGACCAGATCGCCCAGCGGATCGACAAGATCCGCGACTGGGCGCGCGGAGCCTGACCCAGCGCGGTGGTTGAGGAGCGAGGCCTGACCCAGCACCGTGGAGGATCGTTTGGTGTCTCAGCACCGTCTGGTGAATCTGACGTCGCCGTTGGGTAGTCGTTGATGGTCGTGGCTGTTGTGGTGGGCGAGGCGGTGGTGGAAGCCGCAGAGGAGGATTCCGTCGGCGAGGTCTGTCTTCCCGCCGGTCTGCCAGGGGTGCCAGTGATGTGCTTCGCACCAGGAGGGGGGCCTGTCGCAGGTTTCGGCGCGGCAGCCGCGGTCTCGGATGGCCATCAGGACGGACTGGGCTTCGGTGAACAGCCTGGTTTCCCTACCGCGGTCGATGGGGACCGAGGGTGAGCCGTAGAGGACGGGGATGATGGCGGCGTTGCAGGCCAACCGGCGGACCTGTTCGGGGCTGAGCCGGTCTCCATCGCCGAACCCGGCCGCACCCAACGCGGAAGTGAGGACGTCGTGGTCGAGGCCGATGAGCAGGGTGACCGGGACCCGCCCGTGGCGGGGGAGGCCGTCGACGGGGAGGTGTTCGATGAGCTCGCAGAACCC
>JBBSVL010000150.1:0-6930 GCA_038233595.1 Propionibacteriales bacterium
CCTCGCGCCGGAGGAACTGCAGGTACAAACCCTCGCCTCTCGGGCGCTGGACCGATGCGCCGCTCAAGCCTCGACCTGGACCCACCACACCGTCGCCGAGAAGGTGACGCGGATCGTCACCGAGTACGGCGTGCGCGCCACACCCAACGAGCTGCGCGAGCTCGTCGGACTCGCGACCGACCTTGCCGTTGGCGACTGTCTGTCGGTGCTGCCGCCCGGAACCGCGCAACCAGAGCATGTCGCGCATCTGACCAGCCTCCAGGTCATCGCCGCAGAGATGCGACTGCGCGACCTGCTCACCACCCGCACCTCCACCACCGAGACCGCCCAGGTCCACGATATGGAGGCGCTGGCCGCCGAACGTGGGCTGGATCCGGAACAGGCTCGCGCCGCCGCGGCCATCGCATCGACTGACCCACTGGTGGTAGTCGAGGGCGCTGCCGGTGCGGGAAAGACGACGATGCTCGCCGTCGCGATCGGTGCCGCCGATGCGCAGGGTCGCGCCACGAGGGTCGTGACGCCGACGAAGAAGGCCGCCGACGTGGTCGTCGGTGAGCTTGGGGTACCTGCCGAATCGGTCGCCAAGTTGCTCCACGCCCACGGCTGGCGGTGGAACAGCGACGGCGTGTGGACCCGCCTCGCCGTCGGGGATCGCGATCCCGAGACCGGCAGAACGTACGGCGGGCCTCCCGTATGGGCACGACTGGCGCGCGGTGAGCGGATCGTGGTGGACGAGGCCGGGATGCTCGACCAGGACAGTGCGATCGCGCTCTTCACCGTGGCGGGCGACGCCGCTGCCACGGTCGCGCTGGTAGGGGACCGGGCACAGCTGCCGGCCGTGGGACGCGGTGGGGTGCTCGATTTGGCCGCAACGCTGGCCGCCGGCAGTGGCCGAACCGTCTTCGACATGGACTCGGTCCACCGGTTCACCGACCCGATCTACGCCGACCTCACCCTGCGGCTCCGTGCCGGCGACAACCAGGCGCACCTGTTCGACCGGCTCTACGCGCTCGGACATGTCCGACTGCACCGCAACACTGACGACGCCCACCAGGACATCGCCCTCGCGACCACGGCGGCGATCGAGTCCTCAAGGACGGTCGCCGCAACAGTCGCGACCAACGACGAGGCCCACTCCCTCAACGAGCGCATCCGCACCCACCGCGTCGCACGAGGCGAAGTCGACGACACGGCGACGGTGTCCGGGAACGACGAGCTGCCCATCGGCGCGGGTGACGTGATCACTACGCGCAAGAACGACAGCACCCTGGGAGTCGCCAACCGCCAGACCTGGACAGTCCAGAGCATCGGCGTCGACGGCACCGTGTGGGCCCTCGACGCCGGTGGCCTGCGCAAGCACCCACGGTCGGTCGCTCTGCCCAGCTCGTACGTGAGCGACCACGCCCACCTCGCCTACGCCGCGACCGCGTACGGCGTCCAAGGCGTCACCACCACCAGCGCGCACACCCTGCTGTCGGAGGCGTTGGACGCGTCCGGGGTGTACGTCGGCATGACCCGCGGCCGCGACGCGAACGTGCTGCACATCGTCGCCGGCAACCTCGACGAGGCACGGGAGCAGTTCAGCGACGCTCTCCAGCTCGACCGCGCCGACCGCGGTCTCCAGGCAGCAACCTCAGGAGCCCAGGTCGCCGTGGCAGGCCTGACGGCCGAGGGACCGGTCAAGGTGGTCAACGACGAACGTGCCCGGCTGGTCGAGGCCATCGCCAACGCCGAGCGGGAAGCGGCACGCTGGGAACACGTCAGCGCTCTATTGGCCGCCCAGGCGGAGGACCATGCGCGCGAGGAGGCATCCGGTCAAGGCGCCTTCGCCAGGGCCGAAGCTCACCTGACCGCCGTCGTCGACGACGCCGTACCACCACGGCTCGCCCAGGCCACCGCCGACGGCCAGACCTACCTCGATGCGCACAGCCAACAAGACACCGCCTGGGACGCAACCCGCTCGGCCGGCCGACTCGGCAGGCGTACTGCCCAGCGGAGGCTCGACATCGCGCAGGCAGAGGCCCGGGACGTTCAAGCGACGATGCTCGACCGGTGGGGCAGCGCTCCCGCCACCGGCAGATGGGCCGCCACTACCCGGGACGGGCTAGAAGCATGGGCTGCCCGGGTTGCGCACCAGCGCGCCGATGCCGATCCCCTCGTCGCCAAGGCCCGCCAGCAGGTCGCGCGAACCGGTGAAGCGCTCCAGCAGATCCGCTGGCGGCACCGCACCGAGAACGATGAGCTGACCATCCGGGTCTACGGCCGACGCGATGCCGCCTCTGACCGAACCGTCAGCGGAGCGAACAGCGCCTACGGCCGCGCGCAACGCTGGCAGCAGTACGCCGACACTTCACGCGCCGACCTCACCCGCATCGAATCCCTTCCGATCGGACGAGCCGTGCAGCTCATCGAAACACGACGCTCTCAAGCCCTCCAGGTCGAGGCCGAGAAAGCCGCGGCCGCCCGTCGTACCAAGCTTGGCGTGTCGACGGAACGCCGAATCGAGCAAACAGACCCTGAGCTCGGCCTGGGCATATAGGCACCGGCACCGGCACCGACAGAACAGGGGCTCCCCCTTACGCGCAGTGAATGGCGCCTGGGTCGGGTGACGCCGTGAGTCTGTCTCGTTAAAGGTCCGCTTTCGGCACAGACTGATCTTGCTTGGCTGGCCCTACGGTGCCATCCGAGCCTGCTGACAGACTGTCTCTCTAGCCTGGAGGGGTGCGTGTGGTGGAGGAACCCACGGGACAGCCGAATACCACTGAGCCCACTGAAGCAGACACCTCGACGCGGTGGTTGACGCCGGGCGTGTTGGGCGTGGGTTCAGCATCGTTCTTCAGCGACGCCGGCCACGAGCTGGCCACCAGCGTGCTGCCCACGTTTCTGACCTCCACACTCCACGCCGGCCCAGGAGCGCTCGGCGCGATCGAGGGCACCTCGGATGCGCTGGTCGGGCTCAGCAAACTGGCCGGTGGCCCGTTGTCCAACGACCCGAGTCGCCGCGCTCGACTGGCGTCAGGCGGATACTTGGGCACCGCGTTTGCCACGGCCGCGATCGGGCTAACGACCGCGGTATGGCAGGTCGCGATTCTGCGCGCGGTCGCCTGGATGTCACGGGGCATCCGCTCCCCGGCCCGGGACACGCTGCTCACGTCCCTGGTGGACAAGCACACCTACGGCCGTGCGTTCGGGCTCGAACGCGCCGGGGACAACGCCGGCGCGATCATCGGTCCGCTGGCGGGTGCAGGCCTGATCGGACTCGTCGGAGTGCGCCACACGATCCTGCTCGCCATCATCCCCGGACTGTTCGCTGCCGTCGCGATCACCCTGGCCGCCCGCGAAGCGCGCCGAACCCTGACCCAACCCACCGCCCGGCGCACCCTGACGCTGAACCTGCGTGAGCTGCGCCACGCGGGCCTAGCCCGGGCGCTCACCCCCGCCGCGTTGTTCGAGCTGGGCAACGTGGCCAGCACCCTGCTGATCCTGCGCGCCACTGGCCTGCTGCACACCGCAGACCGCAATCTCACCGCTGCGACCAGCCTGGCGATCCTGCTCTATGCCGCACACAATGGCGCCGCCACCGCCGCCGCGCTCGGTGGCGGCCAGCTCGCCGACCGGCTCAACCCTCGCCTGGTCTTCGGCGCCGGCGCCGCGGTCTATGTCGTCGGCTACGCAGTCTTCGCTTGGAACCAGCACGCCTGGCCCGTGCTGCTGGCCGGGTTCCTGCTTGCGGGGATCGGGATCGGATTCGCAGAGACCGCCGAATCGACTGTCGTGGCCCACGCCCTGCCCGATCACCTGCGAGGCAACGGCTTTGGCGTGCTCGGCCTCGTCCAATCCATCGGCGACCTGGGCTCCACACTCGTCGCCGGGCTCCTGTGGGCCCTCGTGTCGCCCACTGTGGCCTTCGGCTACGTCGCCGCCTGGATGCTCGCCGCCCTTACCGCCACCGCCCTCACGACGAGGACCGCCGCCGCCGGCCCCCAGGGCCAACGCTGACGAGGGGGTGTCTCGCCGCCGCCCGCAGGCCTCGCGTCAACGAGGCATCTGAGTGTCGCTGCAGGTCGATCCTCCTCCGTGTGCTCGCGCATGTACTTGACCTTGGTGTCGTCTCCAAGGTTTAGCCTCGAATCATGACTGAGGTGCAGGAGCGCACGTGGCTGCGGGTCGGTGAACTAGCAACGTCGGTGGGGACCTCCCTCCCGCGCGGCCGCGGCGGCGTCCCGGTCGCGGATCGATTTGCGGTGATCGCTTGGAAGGGTGTGCGGGTGCTGGATCGTCGCCGGTAACGGTTGGACGCTCGGTTGGCGGTGACCTCGCCAGGGCGATCAAGCTGGTAAACCCCGTGGGTGTGCGACCCTCGAGCATGACCGATGTCATGGTTCGCCTCCTGGATGAGGACGAATGGCAGCTCTACCGCGACGTCCGGTTGGCGGCGCTGCGCGATGCCCCGGAAGCGTTCGTCGCCCGTTTCGAGGACGAGGCGTCCTATGACGAGGACTTCTGGCGCGACCGGATGAGCCGCGCAACCCGCATCGTGGCCGAGCGCGGGAACGAGCCAGTGGGTCTGGTCTGCCTAGGACTGCACGACGAGGATCCCGAAACGGGTGCAGTGTTCGGATTGTGGACCGCTCCGAGTGTGCGTGGGCAACACGTTGCGTGGGATCTTGTCTCAACCGCACGTCAGAAGGCGGCCGAAGATGAGTGCAGGCTGCTCTACTTTTGGGTGGTCTCTGACAATGCCTCCGCAGTCGGCTTCGCGGGCAGCTTCGGTTTCCGTCCGACTTCGGAGCGTCGGCCGGTGCGGGTTACTGACGGCGAGGCCGAGAAGGACGCGGACGAGGTCGCCATGGTGCTGCCCCTCTCGGCAGACCCGACCCGCACGCCGAACCCTTACCCGGAGTGATCGGCCCGCCGAGGCGTGGCTGTGGCTCTCAGCGAAGACAGACATGGTTAGACCGCCTCGCGGACCGGTAGACCTTCGGCGTGCGGGACGTCCGGACATGCCGATGGGCGTTCCTAAGAATCCGTCGGCTCCCACGTCGTTAGAGTCCGGCATTGTGATGGAACTCGTCGATGTATCCAGTGAGGTCGTGGTGCCAGCCATGCGCGCGGTGTTAAGGGAAGGCGAGGTTTCCGCGTTCGAGTTGAGCGTCACGGACGAGTTGGAGGGCTCGGTTGCACTGTCTCTCACGGCGCGGGGCGAGAGGTTTCACGACTACGTCGTCCAGGGGTCTCCCGTTCGCCGGGCGCAGCCCGCATCCTCACAGCCAACCCACTCCCAGCCGTCCGGTCACATTGCACACAAAGAACTCCTGCATGGGAAGACGGCGTGCATCACACCAGACGCGCCTCGCCGCGGATCCCAGCTCGACCGACATCGATAGCCACGCCGGGTCGGCGGCTACTTGGTTTCAGATCCTTGAACAGATGCAGCACATGCTCGGCGCACAGGAGAGCCCATCAGCCAAAATTCTGTGGTCTTCGTCAGTCAGAGTGGCGCCGAGAACGTTGTCAGGATGGCTGTTGCGGTTTCCGGCCAACTCAAGCCCCATGCTCGAGCAGAGCGCGATCTGGGGTGCTGTGCGCCGGAAGTTCGAAGTCGGGCGAGATGTTCTCAGAGTGGGCTGGGGTTCTTGATCGGGGCGACAGGGACCCGTAGCTCGAAGGTGGCTCCACTTTGCTCCTGGTGGGGCAGCAGGGTGAGCGAGCCGCCATGGGCTTGGGCGATCGCCCGACTGATCGCCAGCCCCAGACCGCTGCCTCCATTGTCGCGGGCCCGCGCTTCGTCGAGGCGCGTGAATCGGTCGAAGATCCGGATGCGGTCCTCGAGCGGAACACCCGGGCCGTCGTCGGCGACCTGTACGACCGCGAGGTTTCCGTCGCGGCGGAGCGAGAACGACACAGTGGTGGCCGCGTGGCGGGCCGCGTTGTCAGCCAGGTTGCCGACGACTTGGCCAAGACGGGCGCCATCACCTCGGACGCGCAGAGCCGGTAAGGGCACCACCTGAACCGTCACTGCGGCGTGCCTACGCAGCCGTTCGGCCTCTGCGTGCACCACGTCGTCGAGGTCGACCTCGTCTTGAGCCAGTGGGACGCGCCCGTCCAAACGGGCCAACAGGAGCAGGTCTTCGACCAGATGCTGGATGCGGTAGTTCTCGCCTTGGAGGTCTTGACCAGTCTCCTGCCACAGGTCGAGGTCTTGACGGGCAAGAGCTACTTCGAGCGAGGCCTGAATGTTGGCCAACGGGCTGCGTAGCTCGTGGGACGCGTCAGCGACAAAGCGGCGCTGGCGCCCGGCGGAGGCCTCCAACCGCTCGAGCATCGAGTTCATGGTCTCGCCCAGACGGTGGACCTCGTCGCGTGCTGCCGGGAGGGGTACCCGGTTGGACAGGTCGCCGGCGCCGATTTGGGCGACCCCGCGACGTAGGCGCTCGACGGGTGCGAATGCGCGACCCACCCCGAGCCAGGTGACCAGCGCGGTCAGCAGCAGGGCTGCGGGTAGGACTTCGAACAGTAGGGATCGAGCGCTCTTGATCGCCTCATCGGATGGGGCCAATGACAGTGCCACCACGATCGTACGCTGCTGCGTCCCGGTCCCGACCGGCTCTTGCAGTACTCGGAAACGCTCACCGCTGCCGATCGGCAGCCCCGTCAGCGTGCTGATCGCAGTCCCATGCAGGGCCGGGTTCGGCCGAATCAAGGCGCCCTCGCCTTCGATGTTTCCGCTGGCCGCCAGGACCCTCCCGCTGCTGTCGAGGACCTGCACCACGCTGCCGTCGTCCTGGGCCGCGGGCAGGACCGACGGGAGTGTGCCCTTGCTGAGCGCCACGATGTCTTGTGCACGGGTGCGTGCCGACGCGTCAACCCCCCTGAGCAGATCGCGCTGCAACAACTCGACGAACGCGACGCCTACCAGGGCCAGGACCA
>JBBSVL010000151.1:0-6868 GCA_038233595.1 Propionibacteriales bacterium
ACCCGTGCTGACCTGGTAGCAGCCCGACATGGTCAGGTCCCGGCCGATCCCCCGCAGGCAGTGCTGGAACACCCGCCCCGGTGCGGCGTCGACCGCCGCCAGCACCTGCTGCACCTGCCCCACCGTGGGGGGCTGCTCATCAGCCCACGCAATGTGCAGGAACTCCATACCCAGGGCCTGCACCGTCTCCCGGTCGGTCGCCGCCTCCAACCGCAGGCTGATCACTGTGCTGACACCCTTGGAGAGCAGCCAGCGGTAGCCCCGTGCGGTGGGCTGCGCCCCGGTCAGGTACTTGTCGTCGACGACGTGCAGGTTGTGCCGGTCCCGGTAGGGCAGCAGATCATCATCGGTGCTGATTAGCCCCCGCGGTGCCCCACCGCGGGCGGCCACCAGGTCGCCCAGCTGCCCGACCAGGTCGCTCACACAATCCACGGCCTGCACCACCAGCCCATCGGCCTCGAACCCATCCGCCACGGTCAAGTAGCTGTCCACCGCGTAGGAGCCATCCAGGCTCAGCCCACCCGTGGCGTCCAAGCGCTCCAGCAACGGCACCAGCTGCTGCTTCACCTCGAACGGGGTCAGATCCGTGTCAGGACCACGACGCTCGTCCGCACCCAACCCGACGTCGTAGGCCAAGGATTCGCCAATCGTGTGCGACGACCCCGCGCCAACCACGCCCGCAGCGGGACGGTCGGACCGGACAACATTGCCAGGGTGGGTCACGAACTCTCCTCAACGACGGCCTGCAACAACCAGGCATGGGTACGCGACGACGGACACGCTCCGACGCCATCCAGTATCACTGGGTGGCACAACGTATCGGGTGATGACCGGTTACCACCTGGTGACAAACCACGACGGGTCCGCCAGCGCCAGCGCCAGCGCCGGGGCCGCTCACCCCACGGTGAGCATGGAGTTCGGGACTGTGGATTTAACGGTGTTTCCGGCCCAACACGCTGACGGGAGTCGGCGGGGAAGGTGCCGTGATGACAACGACACTGAGCGACATGACCGCGAAGAAGAGGCCGGACCCAACGGCTGAGGAGGTCGCTGCGCGGGAGCTAGTTCGGCTGGCCCAGGAGCAGGGCCTGTCTCTGACCGGGCCTGACGGGCTGCTCAAGCAGTTCACCAAGACGGTCCTGGAGACGGCCCTGAACGAGGAGATGACCGCCCACCTCGGGCACGAGAAGAACCGGGCCCCCGGCGAGCGGGACTCCGCGAACGTCCGCAACGGCACGAGGACGAAGACGGTCCTGACCCACGCCACCGGTCAGGTGCAGCTCGAGGTCCCCCGTGACCGTGAGGGCACCTTCGAGCCGGTCATCGTGCGCAAGCGGCAGCGCCGCCTCGGTGAGGTCGACGAGGTCGTCTTGTCCCTGTACGCCCGGGGGTTGACCACCGGAGAGATCGCCGCCCACTTCGACCAGATCTACGGGGCGTCGGTGTCCAAGGAGACGGTCAGCCGGATCACCGACAAGGTCCTGGAGGAGATGCAGACCTGGTCCACCCGGCCGCTGGACGGGGTCTACGCGGCGATCTTCATCGACGCCATCGTGGTCAAGATCCGTGACGGGCAGGTCGCCAACCGGCCCATCTACGCCGCGATCGGGGTCAGCCTGGCCGGGGAGAAGGACGTGCTGGGCCTGTGGGCCGGCACCGGCGGGGAAGGCGCCAAGTTCTGGATGAGCGTCCTGGTCGACCTCAAGAACCGCGGCGTGAGCGACACGTTCTTCGTCGTCTGCGACGGGCTGAAGGGACTGCCCGAGGTCGTCGGCAACGTCTGGCCGTTGGCCACGGTCCAGACGTGCATCATCCACCTGATCCGCAACACCTTCCGGCTGGCCTCCCGACGGGACTGGGACGCACTCCGGCACGACGTGAAAGCGATCTACACCGCGGTCAACGCCGCTGCCGCACGGGCGGCGCTGGAGGAGCTCACCGAGAAGTGGGGCGCCAAGTACGGGGCGATCGCCCGGCTCTGGGAGAACGCGTGGGAGGAGTTCGTGCCCTTCCTCGACTACGACCTCGAGATCCGCACCGTGCTCTGCTCGACGAACGCCATCGAGTCCCTCAACGCCCGCTACCGGCGGGCCGTGAAGGCCCGCGGGCACTTCCCCAGCGAGCAGGCCGCCCTGAAGTGCCTCTACCTGGTGACCAGGTCCCTGGACCCCACCGGGGTGGGGCGGGCACGATGGACCATGAGGTGGAAGCCAGCGCTCAACGCGTTCGCCATCACCTTCGCCGACCGCTGGCCGGCACCCGAGACCTACTGAGATCAACCGCCGGAAACACCGTTAACGAGACAGCCCCTGGAGTTCAGGATGCGGTCACTCAGGTCGCGGTCGACTGGGACTCCTAGCTGAGACGAGCCGCCCCGACCGCGGGCATTCAGCACCGGTTGGCGATCCGCCACCGGAGCAGGTTCGTCATACGGGAAGGTGCGTGTGCAGGAGCGAATGGTTGGCAGCGCGCACTGTTCGGCGGCGGCCACCGGATCCTCCTACGAGACCTGTTCGGGCCGTGGTGACTCTGTGTCCTCGGGGCGGGGTCCAGGGCGGGGCTCAGGGCGGTAGAGCGCGGTGGCGTTGTCGTGCAGCACCTGGTGAGCGAGGTGGTCGCCGAGGGTCTCGACGATGAGCTGGAGGTCGGCGTCGTGGAAGGGGTGCGGTGCTCGGGTGGAGGGTAGGTCGGTGCCGGCCATCACTGCGGCCGGGTTCGCGTGGGTCAGGTCGCGCAGCGCGCGGGGGATGTCGAGGTCGCCGCGGCTGAACCCGGTGGCCTTGGCGTGGGCGCCCTGGGTGACCAGTCGCAGCAGGGCGGGTAGGCCGGCTTGGGAAAGCCCCAGGTGGTCGATGCTGATTCGGGGCAGCGTTGTGAGGGTGGGTTCGAGGTCCGCCAGGTCGGCCAGGTCGGCGGTGTCGAGGTAGAGCTCGGTGTGCCAGCCGGCGATCTCGTGCACGCGGTGGGCGAGGGTGTAGAGGTGGTCCAGCGTCTCGCTGCCGCCGCGGCGCAGGTTGACGCGGACGGCGCGGACTCCGGCTGCGGTCAGGGACAGGATCTGCTCGTCGGTCGCGGTGGCGGGGAGCTGGGTCACACCGACAAAGCCGGGTCCGAGGCGGGCGAGGGTGTCGAGCAGGTAGGTCTGGTCGAAGCCTTGGAACGAGCCGGACACGACCGCGCCGCCCGCGACGTTCAGGTGTTCGGTGCGGCGCAGGTAGTCCTCGGCGGTGAAGGGCGGCGGCAGGTAGCCGTGGTTCGCCGTCAGCGGGAACCGCGGGTCGATGATGTGCAGGTGCGCGTCGAACAGGGGTGCGCGGGCGTCGATCACGACGTCGTCCCGGCGCCGCGGGCCTTCTCGGTCACGCGGGCGGTGAAGCGAGACGCGGTGATGACGCTGCGACGGTCTGTGCCGCTGCCGATAGGACCGGCCTCGTCGTGCAGTTCGACTGCGAAGCTCAGGGCCCGACGGTCCACCGAGGTCAGTTCCACCACCGTCATGCCAGATGGGGTGGCGGCGACGTGGCTGAGGTCGACGTGGGTGCCGACGGTGGATTCGTCGGCGTCGAGATGGTCACTGAGCAGTTCTACGCAGGTCGCTTCGGTGAACGCGATCATGAACGCGGGTGGCGAACACGTCCGGCAGGCCGGCCAGAGCAGGCAGTCGGGGGGAGACGTGGGAACGGTCAGGTCCTCTGTCACTCGGAGGGCGGCCGTTCGGGCGAGGCCGGGGACGAGTGTGGGCTTCACGGGGCCTCCTCGCTGATCGGCTCGAGTCGGGGCTGGGTGATGCGGTGGTAGTCGTCGGTGGCCAGGTTCACCGAACGATCACTGAGCGGTGTCGCTCAGCGATCGTCGACCGGCCACCCGCCGTGAAGTCGTCGTTGTACTGTGCGACGGCGCGCCCCGGGGGCGCGTCTGGTCCGCAGATCGGGCGCCACGCCCACCCCGGGACTGCTGGGCCTGAGCACCACATCTGCCCTCCTGAGCTCGACACCCGCGGACGCGTCGAGCGACCAGGAAGGTGGTCTCGACTATGACCTCAGCGCTGCCCGTCCACCCGAGCTTCGAGCACCTGCGCCGCCAGGCGAAGGACCTCCTCCGCGGCGCGCAGCTCGGTGAGCAGGACGCTGTGGGACGCCTCGCCGCTCACGGGCCCGGGCTTGCCCCGACGTTGGCCACCGCGCAGCTCGTCCTCGCCCGTGAGCACGGCTTCACCTCCTGGGCGCAGCTGAAGTCCCTGGTGCTCACGATGGCCGCGGGCGGGGTCCGCTACGACACGATCGGGCGTGGCTACGCCGACCACCGGCACGCCGACCCCCGCATCGCCGCGGTCGTGAACGAGGCCCTCGGCGACGCGAGAACCGTCGTGAACGTGGGGGCCGGAGCAGGCTCCTACGAACCCACCGATCGGCCCGTGATCCCCGTCGAGCCGTCGACGGCCATGGCGGTGCAACGAGCAGCCCACCTGGCACCGGCCGTGCTGGGCGTGGCCGAGAGCCTTCCCCTGGCCGACGCCACGGCCGACGCCGCGATGGCGGTGCTGACGGTGCACCACTGGTCGGACTGGCAGCGGGGCCTCGCCGAGATGGTGCGCGTCGCCCGGCGACGCGCGGTCCTGCTGACGATCGATCCCGAGGTGGAGGCCGACATGTGGCTGTTCCGGGACTACCTCCCCGACGTCCTCGCCCAGGACAGACGAGACTTCCCGCCGATCCGGCAGCTGAGCAGCACCCTCGGTGCGACCCGGGTGATCGACGTCCCGGTGCCTCGTGACTGCACCGACGGGTTCCTCCTGGCCTTCTGGAGCCGGCCCGAGGCGGTCCTCGATCCCCGTGCACGAGCAGCGACCAGCGGGTTCGCCCGGAGGGACCGCACTCGGGAGACCACCGCGGTGACCCGGCTCGCCGCCGACCTCGCCTCGGGTGCCTGGGACCGTGCCCACGGTCACCTGCGTGAGCTCCCGGCCCTCGATGTCGGCCTCCGGCTTGTGGTCGCCGAGCTCGGATGACCATCGGGACCCAGGGGACATCTCGTTCCGGGGCGGGATCGGCCTACGGAGGCTCAGATGAAGTGCGCACCGCCGAGCACGGCTCGCACCAGGTCCGCCTTGCCCTCGGTGTATGCCTCGCGGTCGTCTGGGTGCTCGGCTGCGAGGGCATGCTTGAGTTGGCCGTAACGCGCAGCCAGACCGGCATCGGCGCGCAGCCTGTCCCGGAAGGCCAGCTGGGCGTTCCAGCGGGGCGAACCGGATACGAGCAGGTGCAGGTGTCGCGTACGCCGGTCATCTGTCACGTGCACCAGGAACCGTCGCCACTGCCTGCCGTCGAGCTCGGGCGGGACGTAATGCCACCCGTGAGGTGCGAGGGTCTCGGCCACCTCGGCTGCGCACGCGAGGTCGGCCACGGGGGCCTGGAGGTCCAGGACCGGTTTGGCGTCCAACCCGGGTACCGCGGTCGACCCGACGTGCTGCACCTCGCCCGCGAGCCACGGTGCGAGCAGAGCGCTGCGCTCGACGGCAGCGGCCGCCCCCGCTTCGGCCCAGGCGGGGTCAGCGGCGACGACGTGCACAGCCTCCGTCGCCCACACTGGCCAGTCGTCCACGCCCTCATCGTGCACCTCCGATCCGGCGCGGCTCGCGTCGCATGTTCCCCGCAGCACGATCGCCATGAGCCCCGTACGGGTGTTTCGTTGGCCTCAGCCTGCTCTTCCTCGGGGCAATATCGCGTGCGCGCAGGTGATCACTCCACCCGCACGGCGCGCCACGAGGCAAGCGTCTGCGGGTCCCCAGTCGTCACGACGGGTGCCGGGCGGTTCCACGCCCAGCGGTAGAGCTCGTCGCTGGTACCGCAAACCACGGCGTCGGCGTCCGTACCTCCGAGGTCGCCTGACGCGACGACGTTGCGTTGGCCGCCGAAGGTGACCAGCCCCGCCGGGCCGTCCGAGGCCGAAGCAGCAAGCGTCCCGGGCGATCGGTGGCGAACGCCGGCTCGGTAGCGAAGGCGCCGACAACCTCGCCCAAGCCGTCCTGCGCGAACGACGCGGTAACCGGTGTCACCGGTCCACCCGCCGCCGCCTCGACGTCTCCTCGATGGATCGCGGTCTCGTGAGCCTGCCGGCGGATCCAGAACGTCCGCGGTGGCACGCTGGGAACGAAGGTGAAGCAGCGCAGGCCTGCCGGTGCGGAACGCAACGTCGAGATAAGGATGGCCACCCCCTCGTCCAACCAGTCGTGCAGCCGCGAAACCTCTCGTACCGACGGTGCGAACGCCGCACTACCGCCCGTCTCATTGGTCGCCAGGCTCCGCGCGACGATGTCGGCCGCCCAGCGGTGCACCGCACCGGTATGCGCGACGACGGTCTGCGCGTCCCACCCCAGGCCGGGCACCGGGGCACTCGGGGCGCAGCGCGCGACAGCCTCGGCAAGGACCCGGGCCTCGGCGGCGAGGCGGACCAACAGCAGTTCATCGTCAAGCACTTCAGGCCACATCCCTCCACCGACGACGCAGCACCGGCAACCCCGAATGCCCAGACCCACCCGGGTCCACGCTCGTGGTGCCAACGCCAAGGCGAGCGCTCACCGACCACGACACCACGGGAACAGCCCTCACCAACACCGGCCAACCCTGTCAGACCCTCATGCCGCGTCCCACACGACGATCGGCGTCCGGAACAGGATCCCGTCCCGACCGGCCATCAGTGATGGAGCGGGTCGTGCCTTACTGTGCCGCTCGTGCAGCGCTTCACGGAGTTGATGCAGCGTCGCGTCGTCGCCCGCGTCAGCTTGTGCCTGATCTGGTTGGGGTTGCTCATCGTCAGCCTGGCAAATCTCTTCGCCTCCGACCGAACCACCCGCGTCGTGGCTGCGCTG
>JBBSVL010000152.1:0-6866 GCA_038233595.1 Propionibacteriales bacterium
CGCGTCCGGCGCCAGGGCGTAGAGCGCCTGCCTGTCGCTGGTGGCCAGCACGCCGAGGTCGCGGCCCAGACCTGCCAGCGCGCCGGCGTCCTTGCCGACCTTGTCGGGGTTCGACACCCACACGCCGACCAGCTCCAGGTCCGGGCGGGCGTCGATCCCGGCGATCGCGTGCCTGCCCACGGTGCCCGTGGACCAGGCCACGACTCTCTTCCTCTGTGCGGTCACTTGGGGTCTCCTGCCACCAGATCGGGGAGCCGCAGGTCGAGGTTCGGGACCTGCAGGCCGCCGTCGACCTCCAGCACCTTGCCGGTGACGAACCCCCCGGCCCGGCTGCTCAGGTAGACCACCGCCGCCGCGATGTCCTCGGCCTCACCGACCCTGCCCAGTGGGGTCTTGGAGGTCATCTCGTGCATGGTGGCCTCATCGGAGGCGACGAACTCCAGGGCGCTGGTCAGCACGCTGCCGACCGCGACCGCGTTCACCCTGATGCTCGGGCTCAGGTCCTCCGCAGCCAGCCGCGTCCAGTGCGCCAGGGCCGCCTTCGCGGTGCCGTAGGCCAGGTAGCCACGGGCCGCCGTACGCCCCATCACCGAGCTGATGTTGGTGATCGCGCCACCGTCGTTCCTGAGCATCAGGGGTGCGGCGGCCCGGGTCAGGGCGTGCGCGGTGGAGACGTTGAAGTGGAACGCCTCCTCGAGGTAGCCCGGGTCGGTGTCGAGGAAGGCGTTGGGGATGGTGCCGCCGACGTTGTTGACCACGATGTCCAGCCGGCCGTACTCGTCGTACGCCGCCTGCGCCAGGCCGGCGGCGGCCCCGAGGTCCATCAGGTCCGCAGGTACGACGAGGGCGCGACGGCCCACCTCCTCGACCGCGGCCTGCACCTGCGCGAGCTGGTCAGCGTGCCGCGCGGAGATCACCACGTCGGCGCCGGCCTCGGCCAGGGCCAGTGCCGTTGCCGCTCCGATCCCGCGCCCGGCACCGGTCACCACCGCGACCCGTCCCTCGACCTTGAACCGATCCAGAATCATGGCCGGAATGTAACAGGTTCTAGTTTTGCCGTCACTGCCGAAGCAGGACCGCCACCAGCAGCCCGACCGCGACGACCGCGACCCCGACTGCGATGAAGGGTGCCAGCACGCTGACGGTGAGGTCGTCCCCGCGACGCATCGCGATCTCGACGTTGCGCCAGCGCAGGAACGAGCCGACCGCGAGCACGGCTCCGATCGCCAACAGGACGCAGGCGACCAGGATCCGGACCCAGGCCGGGATCGCCTCGCCGACGAACGCCTCGATGCCGACCCCGCCGGCGATCATCGCCAGCGCCGTACGGGTCCAGGCCAGGAAGGTGCGCTCGTTGGCGAGGCTCAACCGCGGGTCCGGCGCCTGCCCCTCGGTCCTCAACCTCTCGCGCCAGCTCGTCATCGGACGGCCAGGTTCCGGCACAGGGACCGTGGGAATGCCGGCACTGCCCGCTGCACGTCGGCGCAGCCGGCCGCAGATCCCGAGGCCACCACCTGCCAGTTGCGCTGGGCGTCGAGCTCGGCGAACCATCGGCGGTGGTTCCCGGTGGCGTCGACGTCCATCACCAGCCAGCGCCCGGAGCAGGCAACCACCAGGGTGTGCTTCTCGGGCGGCAGGTCGAAGTGCGGGGTCAGGGTCCTGGTCCACACCGGGTCGCACCTGTCGTCCGGCGGCGCGCAACCCACCTCGGTGCTGCACCTGGCGAACCTGTCGTTCGCTGCCGGCTCCCAGCTCTGTCCGTTCACCACCAGCTGTCTTCCACGCACCGCCAGCGGGGCGGTGAAGGTCCGCGACGTGGTCCCGGTGCAGTAGGGCGCCCGGTTCGACTCGACGACCGTCTCCATCCGCAGGGTCGTGCGGTCGTAGCCGATGACCTGCGCCCGGGGCCGGCTCGCGCAGCCCGCGCCCCCCGACGGCGCCCGGATGGTGATCACCAGCGCGTCCCCACCCGACGCCGGGACACCGATCGCAGTCACCGCAGCCCCCACGGCCGAGGTGGGCAGCGGCTCGGACGACCTCGCCGAGTTGGCAGGTGGCAGACCGGCACACCCGGCCACCGTCACGACCATGGCCAGCACCCCGATGATGCCCCCCACACCGGCCGTCGTACGACGTGCGGCGCGGGGTGTCATGTCCGCAGCGTACAAACGATCCCGGGTCACCGACCACAACGACCACCAGCACAGGCAGAACCGTTCCCTGAAGGTCCGAAAAGGCTCGTCAGGCGACTTCTGCCTGTCCGAGTGGTTGTCAGACGGACGCCGGCGGGTCTGCGAGCCGCGCTGAGTCCCCGAGACCGGCCATCCGGCGGAACATCGGATCGGTGAACTCGGGTAGGCCGGCGAAGGTGCTGCGGAGCTCGGCGTATCGGTCCTGGGTCTCCGGGACGGGCTCGAAGACCTGGCCGGGCCGGGTCATGGCCGCCATCGCTGCCTCGAAGCCCACGTGCACGCCGCTGCCCACAGCGGCGCAGATCGCGGCACCGACCGCGACGGCGTCCGGGACCCCGGCCCGCTGGGCCGGTCGAGCGAAGACGTCCGCGACGATCTGCATCATCAGGTCCGAGCGCGAACCGCCGCCCGAGACGACCAAGCGGTCCGGCGTCGTCCCCAGCGCAGCCTCCATGGCCTCCGTATGACCGGCCATGGTCAGGGCAATGCCCTCGAGGACTGCGCGGTACAGATGCGGCGCGCCGTGCAAGGCCTGGAGCCCGAGGATGGCCCCCCGCCGATGGCTGGCGTGCCCGGGTGCGAGCCAGTCCGGGATGACCATCAACCCGCCGCAGCCGGCCGGTACCTGCGCTGCGCCGACCGTCAGCCAGTGCTGGAGCGCGTCCTCGTCCAGTGTCCCCTGCGCTCCCGCGCTGAGGAGCTGCCGGAGCCAGGTGACGGTCCACATGCCTCGGCGGATCCCGGCGCTCTCGTAGAGCGATCGGCCCGGAATCGCGGCGGCGTTCACCCAGTAGTCGTCGTGCTGGCCCGCGCGGTCGTCACCGACGGTCATCGCCGCGACGTAGGTACCCAGCGAGAGCAGGGTCGTGTCCTGGCACCGGAGTCCAGCGCCGAGCGCCTCGACGGCCTTGTCGTTCGCTGTGGCGTAGACCGGGCACCCGACCGGCAGCCCGGTCGCGGCGGCGGCAGCCGTGGTGACCGTCCCCAGCAGGGCGCCCGGCTCTACCAGATCGGGCAGCAGCTGACGCGGCATGCCGGTCCGCGCCAGCTCGTGCGGACTGCTGGACCACTCGCGGGTCAGCGGGTCGAACGGCCACATCCCCTGGTAGCTGGCCGCGCTGTCCCGGCGCTCGCCGGTCAGCCGGAACGTCAGGTATCCCCCGGCACCGGCGACCGTGTGCACCGTCGGGTCGGGCTCCGCGAGCGGCTGCGAGACGCGGTCGTCCATCCAGCTCAGCACCGGCTCGGTCAGGCGCCCGGACTCGTCCATCAACGCACGGCAGAACCTGATGCTGCACAGGCCCACCGCCGTGATCGCCGCGGCACCTCCGCCCAACGACGCCAGGACGGTCTGGCAGGCGTCCACCAGGGTGTCCCACAGGTCGTCGCCCGGGTGCACGGCGCTGCCACTGGGTCCGAGCTGGCACGCCTGCAACGGCGTCCGGCTCGACGCGTGCACGCGTCCGGCGTCGTCGATCACAGAGATCTTGGTGCTCTGCGACCCTCCGTCGATCGCCAGGAAGTAGGCGCTCACGGCAGCGGGGGCTCCAGGCCGAGAGGCAGACCGTCGTCGCCGAGCGGGAAGAGCGTGCCCGGGTTCATGATGGAGTGCGGGTCGAAGGTCCGCTTCAGCCCGGTCAGGAGCCACCAGGCGCTGCCATGCTCCTGCGCTACCCAGGGCGTGCGGTACTTGCCGACGCCGTGGTGGTGCACCATCGAGCCACCGACCCGGAGCGCCTCCTCGACGACGATCGCGTTGAGCGGTTTGTGGTAGAGCTCGATCTCCTCCCGCGGCTCACAGGCAACCGCATAGTCATAGACGAAATAGAGGTTCGTCCCCGTCTGGTAGGAGTGCGAGGAGTGCGCTCCGAGCAGGTCCAGGTCGCCGGCGCGTGGAAAAGTCGTGCGGATGCGGGTCATCACCGCGTCGTAAAGCTCAGCGGTGCGCGACCAGTCCACCGACACCTCGGTCGTGTAGCCGAGGTGCGCGCTCGCAAGCATCGCCACCTTCTCCGCCTCGATCTTCTCCGGCCCCCAGTTCAGTCCCTCGAACCAGCGCCGGACACGCTCCTCCGGCACGCGGGTGTGCTGGACCCGTGCCGCAGCCACCTCGATCGCCCGACTGGTGGCCTCCACCAGGGGGGCCGGGCCCTCGGCGGTCAGGACTACGAGATTCTGGTCCATCGGATGATCCGGGAAGTGCTGACGCGCGTCCTGCGGCGAGTAGGACCGCGCCACCGACGGCCGGTAGCCCGCGGTGACCACCTCGCGCAGCACCCGGATGGCGTCCCCGAAGTCGGGGGTCAGGAGCCCGACGTAGCGCGCGCCGCCGGGACGCCAGGGGAAGAGCTTGAGGGTCACCTCCGTCACGTAGGCCAGCGCCCCCTCGTTGCCGATGACCACGTGCCTGACGTCTGGACCAGCGGCCCGGCGCGGCACGCTCTTCACCCGCGCGACGCGGCCACCCGGGAACACTGCCTCCAGACCGATCACCAGGTCCTCGATCGCGCCGTAGAGCGTGGAGAACTGACCGATCGATCGGGTGGAGACCAAGCCGCCGATCTGGGCGATCGGCTTGGACTGCGGCGAGTGTCCGGTGGTGAAGCCGCGCGCCCGCAGCGTGTCCTCCAAGGTCTGCAGGGGCGTGCCGCACTGGGCGGAGACCATCATGTTCTCGGTGTCGATCTCCAGGATCTGGTCCATCCTGGAGCCGTCGATCACCAGGGAGTCCTCCACCACCGTCTCGAGCCCCCCTTCGGTGCTCGTCCCGCCGGAGCGGGGTACGACGGCTACGAGCTCGTGGTGCGCGAACGCGAGCAGGCTCGCCACCTGCCCCGTCGACGTCGGGTAGACGATCGCCGCCGGCTGCGGTCCGTCGAAGATCCCGTGCACCGCGGTGTACTTGCGGAAGCGGTCGACGCTGCCCAGCCGGAGCCGCTGCTCGTCGGTGTCCACCTGACCGGGACCGAGGAGCTCGGTGACCGCCTCGACGACGTCGGACCGGCTGAGGGAGGAGCGGGACACGACCACCGGTGGTTCCCTTCGAAGTCGGACGGGCGAGCCTATCTCTCAGCGGACCAGGTAGCCGCCGTCGACGACGAGAACCTGCCCGTTGACGTAGTCAGAAGCCGCTGAGGCCAGGAACACGATGGCGCCCATCAGGTCTGCGGGATCGCCCCACCGACCCGCCGGGATGTGCTCGACGACGCGTCGGGCAGCTTCCGCGTCCGCACGCGTGGCTGCGGTGATGGCGGTCGCGAAGTACCCCGGTGCGACCGCGTTGACCTGCACGTTGTGCTCGGCGAGCTCATCACAGAAGGCCCGCGTGAAGCCGACGATGCCGGCCTTGCTGGCGGCGTACGCCGGTGACTGCCGACCACCGAGGTAGGCGAACAGGGACGCGATGTTGATGACCTTTCCGCTGCCCTGAGCAACCATCTCCCGGCTCGCGTGCCGGGCCAGCTCGAAGGCCGCAGTCAGGTTGACGGCGATCATCGGGTCCCACCTCGACCGGTCGAAATCGGCCACGTCGGCGGTCAGGCAGATCCCCGCTGAGTTGACCAGGATGTCGATGCCGCCGAGATCTTCGACGCAGCGCGCCACGCTCTCACCGGGAGCACCGGGGCGCGATATGTCGGCCTCATGGAACAGGTAGCGCCGTCCGCTCCCGGTGACCAGAGCCGCCGTCGTGCCGTCGTCCTCGGCCAGGCTGGTGACCATGACGTCCGCCCCCGCGCGGGCCAGGGCCACGGTGAAGGCACGTCCCAGACCGCTGTTGCCGCCGGTCACCATCGCCCGCTTGCCCGCGAGGGAGAACGCGTCGAGGGAGAAGTCCGCGATCCCCGTCACGGCCGGTACCGCGCGTCACGCCACGCCAGGGCGGCTTTCAGCCCCTGCTCCTTGGCGACCCGGTCGAACTCCTGCTGCTCGGGGGTGTCGGCGCTGTTGAGGATGGCCGAGATGTCGAGGTTGGCCTTGACCGCATTGCGGAGCCCCATCTCCTCGTAGGCCCGGTTCAGCGCCTGCTTGGTCAGCCGGAGGACGGCCAGCGGTGTGGGGGCGATCCGCCGGGCCAGCTCGAGGGCGGCGCTCTCGAGCTCGTCGCGGGGTACCACGGCGTTCACCAGCCCCGCGGCGAGCGCCGCCGAGGCAGTGATCCGGTCCCCGGTGAAGAGCAGCTCGTTCGTCTTCTTCTGTCCCAGGACGAAGGGCATCAGCAACGTCACCGGGCCGGATCCGTACTGGATCTCGGGCTCACCGAACGTGGCGTCGGCGGCGGCCACGACCATGTCGCAGGCCATCGCGACCTCGCAGCCACCGGCCAGGCAGTAGCCCTGCACGACCGCGATCGTCGGCTTGGGGCAGGACCAGATCGCCATCGTCATGTCCGAGTCCCGGGTCAGCACCGACTGCCAGTCCAGCGCCGACTCGGTGCCGTCCTCCAGCTCGTCGTTGATGTCGAACCCGGCGGAGAACGCGCGCCCAGCGCCGGCGAGGAGGAGCACCTTGACGGAGTCGTCGGCGCCTGCGGCGGCGACGTACGCGCCGAGCTGTTCGACGACCTCGGCGTTCATCGCGTTGAGCTTCTCGGGACGGTTCAGTGTGATCGTCGCGATCCCGTCGCTCTGCTCGTAGAGCACGACGTCGTGCACCGGACTCACTGCCGGCCGGTCC
>JBBSVL010000153.1:0-6819 GCA_038233595.1 Propionibacteriales bacterium
CCACACCATCGGCGAGTACGCCGAACACTGGATCGCCGGGCTGCGGCTGCAGAACTCCACCATCCAGGGCTACAAGAACTTCATCCGCAACCACGTCACGCCCCACATCGGCTCGATCCGGCTCGACAAGCTCACCGCCACCAGGATCGCGGCCCACTACCGACAGCTCGAGACCTCCGGCCGCCGCGACAAGCCCGGGTACGGCAAGCCGCTGTCGGCCAACACCGTCTCCAAGGTCCACGTCCTGCTCGCCGCAATGCTCGACGCCGCCGTCGACGACGGGCTGATCCTGATCAACCCCGCCAAGAAGAAGCGCACCGTCAACCCACCCACATCCAGCCAGGTGCGCGCGCAGAAGCCGGAGATCATCACCTGGACAGGCCCGCAGCTCCACGCCTTCCTGACCTGGAACCACGACGAGCTCGATGACGAACTCTTCCCGCTGTGGCGCACCATCGCCTCCACCGGCATGCGTCGCTCCGAGGCGCTGGCCCTGCGCTGGGGCGATCTGAACTTCATCACCGGCAGGCTCGGCATCAGGCGGGCCGCCGATGTGACCACACGCAACAAGGCGAAGACCACCAAGACAGGATCAGCGCGAGTCCTCGACCTCGACACTGACACCCTCGCCGTGCTCAAGGCGTACAAGGCGAAGCGGGGAGCCGTCTCGCTGAACCTCGCACGCGCGGATGCCTACGTGTTTGGGAACGACGCGGGTGAGATCCGTTCGCCCAACGAGGTCAGCCGGCGCTGGACCTCCCGCGTCCAGCGGGCGCAGGCCGAGCTAGACGAGCTGCCGCGAGTCACCCTCAAGGGCCTCCGGCACACGCACGCGACCTTGCTGCTCGAACTTGGGGAGCACCCAAAGGTCGTTCAAGAGCGGCTCGGGCACTCCACGATCACCACGACGATGAACATCTACAGCCACGTCACACCGACGATGCAGAAGGCCGCGGTCGATCGCTTTGCTGCGCATCTCGATGGCGCTTAGCACATATCTCAGCACATGAGCCGATAAGGCACCCCTGACCTGACAAAGAAGGCCCAGGTCAGAGGCGTTTTACCTCTGGCGGAGGATAGGGGATTCGAACCCCTGAGGGCTATTAACCCAACCCGCTTTCCAAGCGAGCGCCATAGGCCACTAGGCGAATCCTCCGCCGGTGAGGCTACCTGCCCGCGGCCGTCCGGCAGAAATCGCCTGGCAACCACCCGCACAGGAAGAAGTCGCCTGATGAGGCACTTCGGGCCTTCATGAGACGGTTCTGCCTGTGCGGGTGGTCGTCTGTCTCGACGCGGTTTGGCGATGGCCCGACGCGCTCCCTAGACTTCGGGGCAACCCCCCGTGTGGCGACATCTTGCCGGACTCCCCCAGGGCCGGAAGGCAGCAAGGGCAAGCGAGCTCTGTCGGGTGCATGGGGGGCCTTGTCGTTTCCGAGGGGAACACTCCCGGCGCCTGGGCGGGCTACGGAGGGCGGCCCCCTGGTCGGACCGGCCGCGGTTGCCTTGTCCGTGCCGGTGGTTAGGGTTCTGACGTGGAGCCCTCCCTCGCGTTGTACCGCCGCTACCGGCCGGAGTCCTTCGCCGAGGTGATCGGCCAGGACCACGTGACCCAGCCGCTGCGGGCCGCACTCGCCAATGACCGGGTCAACCACGCCTACCTGTTCTCCGGCCCGCGCGGCTGCGGCAAGACCACCAGCGCCCGGATCCTGGCCCGCACGCTCAACTGCGAACAGGCTCCGGTCGCCGATCCCTGCGGTGTGTGCCAGTCCTGCCGCGACCTGGCCCGTGGCGGCCCGGGGTCGATGGACGTGATCGAGATCGACGCAGCCAGTCACGGTGGCGTCGACGACGCCCGTGACCTGCGGGAGCGGGCCTTCTTCGCTCCGGTCAGCAGCCGCTACAAGGTCTACATCATCGACGAGGCCCACATGGTCTCCCCGCAGGGCTTCAACGCGTTGCTCAAGCTGGTCGAGGAGCCCCCCGAGCACCTCAAGTTCATCTTCGCCACGACCGAGCCGGAGAAGGTCATCGCGACCATCCGCTCGCGCACCCACCACTATCCGTTCCGGCTGATCGCGCCGCGCACCCTCTCGGCGTACCTCTCCGAATTGTGTGAGAAGGAGGGTGTCCGGATCGACCCGGCGGCGCTGCCACTGGTGGTGCGCGCCGGTGGAGGCTCGGCACGAGACACCCTGTCGGTGCTCGACCAGCTGATCGGTGGCGCCGGCCGTGACGGGGTGACGTACGACGTCGCGACCGGGCTGCTCGGCTACACCCCCGACAGCCTGCTCGACGAGGTCGTCGACGCGTTCGCCGCGGCCGACGGGTCCACGGTGTTCGGAGTGGTCGACAAGGTGATCGAGACCGGCCAGGACCCGCGGCGGTTCACCGAGGACGTGCTCCGCCGGCTACGCGACCTGGTGATCGTCGCCGCCGTGCCGAACGCGTCCGCGACCGGGCTGGTCGACGTGCCCGAGGACGCCGCCGAGCGACTCCTCGCGCAGGCCGCCCGTTTCGGCAAGGCCGAGCTGGTCCGGGCCGCAGACCTCGTCGCGGCTGGGCTCACCGAGATGCGTGGCGCGACCGCACCTCGACTGCTGCTCGAGCTGATCTGTGCCCGGGTGCTGCTGCCCGGCGCGGACCACGGCACCGACGGCCTGGCCGCCCGGCTCGACAGGCTCGAGCGCCGGGTCAGCATCGGCGGCATGCCTGTCCTGAGCAGCGAGCGAAGCGAGCGCGTCGAAGGGCCTGCACCGTCGGGCGTCGACCAGGCCCGGGCCGAGGTCTCCCCGCCGCCGCTCGAGTCCGCCCGGCCCGAGGAGATCGCTCCGGTGCCGGCCGAACCCGCTCCCGAGGGGACGCGTGAGACCCCCGTGGCGCCTGCGTCCGAGATCGAGGTCGAGACGGAGGCCGAGACGGAGCCAGCCCGGTCCGAGTCGGTGGCCAGACCGTCGGGGCTCGGCCTGGCCGACGTACGCCGGCTCTGGCCCGACCTGCTCGAGCGGGTCAAGGAGATGCGCCGCTACACCTGGATCCTGCTCAGCCAGAACGCGCAGGTGACGGGGGTCGAGGCGACCACCCTCACGCTCGGGTTCAAGAACGCCGGCTCGCGTGACTCGTTCGTGGGCGGCGGAAGTGACGAGATCCTGCGTCAGGCGTTGATCGACATGATCGGCGCAGACTGGAAGGTCGACGCGATCGTGGACCTGTCGGCCGAGCCGGACGCCCAGCCACCGCTCCAGGTGACCAAGGCTGCCGTCGACCCGGTGCCACCGGCCACCGGCCACCGGGCACCCACGCCCTTCCGGAGCCCGGAGCCCGGGGCCACACCCGACGGTCCCCCCGCATGGGCATCCGGCGCGCCGGAAACTCCTCCGGCAGCCACGCCGGGAACGGTCGCGCAGGACGGTGCCCTGGCGCCGTCCAGGAGCACGATCGACAAGGCCCGCGGCAACATCGCGCCAACCCGTTCGGGGCCGATGGCCTCGACCGATCCGGCGGACGACCCCGACGCTGCTGCCGACCGCGACGACCCGGACGCCGACGACGGCGGGTTGAGCGGTGCAGAGCTGCTCCAGCGTGAGCTGGGGGCGACCGTGATCGAAGAGATCCCGCACGAGTGAAGCCACACCCGACCCAAGGAGTGAGATGACCGAGAGCCCGTTCGGAGAAGGTTTCGACATGAACGCCCTGCTGCAGCAGGCGCAGGCCATGCAGGAGCAGCTGATGTCGGCGCAGGCGGAGCTTGCCAACGCCTCGGTCGAGGGCACCGTGGGCGGTGGCCTGGTCACGGTCACCGTCAACGGCACCGGTGAGCTCACCGCGGTCCAGGTCAGGACGGGTTCCTTCGATCCCGACGACGCCGACAGCCTTGCGGACCTGGGTGACCTGGTGGTTGCCGCCTACCGCGACGCCAAGGCCCGCGCCGACGCGTTGGCCGCGGAGAGACTGGGCCCGTTGGCCGGGGGGCTCGGCGGCGGCATGGGGGGTGCACCGGAGGGCGGTGACCCAGGGGCACCCGGTCTGCCCGGCGGCTTCGGTGTATGAAGGCGCGCTCCAGGACCTGATCGACGAGCTCGGGCGGCTGCCGGGGGTCGGACCCAAAAGCGCCCAGCGGCTGGCCTTCCACCTGTTGGCCAGCGACCCCGCCGACGTACGCCGCCTGGCCGACGCACTGCTGGAGGTCAAGGTGCGGGCCCGCTTCTGCGCGACCTGCGGCAACGTCTGCGAGGAGGAGCAGTGTCGCATCTGCCGTGACCCGCGTCGCGACCCGGCGCTGATCTGTGTGGTGGAGGAGCCCAAGGACGTCGTCGCGATCGAGCGCACCCGCGAGTTCCGCGGCCGCTACCACGTGCTCGGCGGCGCGATCTCCCCGCTCGACGGCATCGGTCCCGAGCAGCTGCGGGTGCGCGAGCTGATCGCCCGCCTGAACGACGGCAGCGTGACCGAGATCATCCTGGCCATGGACCCCAACATCGAGGGCGACGCGACCGCGGCCTACCTCAACCGGATGCTGGTGCCGATGGGGTTGACCGTGACCCGGTTGGCGAGTGGACTGCCGGTGGGCGGTGATCTCGAGTACGCCGATGAGGTCACCCTGGGCCGTGCCTTCGCGGGCAGGCGCAGCGCCAGTGAGTGAGCAATCCGGAGCGGTGGCAGATTCGAACCACTGCGACGGCGGGTGCAGACGACGAAGGAGCCGGTTGCGGTGAACGAGTTCGATGTCGACGAGTTCGGCCAGCAGATCGCGGACCAGACCGAGAGCTTCCTGGTCGCCCTGCAGGCGATCTCACGTGAGGAGGCCGGTGCCGCCGCCGTGCCTCTCCTGCTGCTCGAGGTGAGCCAGGTGCTGCTCGCCGGTGCGCGGCTCGCGGCGCAGAACGACTTCAGCCTGGAGCAGGAGTTCCAGCCCGACGTCGGGCCGGACCCCGACCTCGACGCGATGCGGCTGCGACTGGCCGGCCTGCTCGACGGGGTGGACACCTTCGTCTACAACTTCGACCCCTATGAGCCCGAGCTGGTGGGCGCCACCTTGTCCGACGAGCTGACCAGCATCGCCAACGCCCTGGCCAACGGCCTGCGGCACTTCCGCGCCGGCGACGTGGCAGAGGCTCTGTGGTGGTGGCAGTTCTCCTACGTCAACAGCTGGGGCAACGAGGCCAGCGGCGCCCTGCGGGCGTTGCAGTCGATCGTCACCCATGACCGGCTGGACATCGAGCTCGACGGGGAGCAGGAGCGTGTCGAGGTGGCCTCCGCCGTGCTGGACAGCGCACCGAGTGCCACCGGAGCCTCGATAGACTGATCCTCGGTAGATTCGGCTGGGTCACCCCGACGTACCCGTTCCCGACCGAAGCCAGGAGGTCATCGCCGTGGGCATTGTCGTGCAGAAGTACGGCGGATCCTCCGTCGCCGACGCCGACGGCATCAAGCGGGTCGCCCAACGCATCGTGGAGACCAAGCGAGCCGGCCACGAGGTGGTCGTGGTCGTCTCGGCGATGGGTGACTTCACCGACGAGCTGATCGACCTGGCCGAGCAGGTCTCCCCGATTCCGGCGCCGCGGGAGCTCGACATGCTGCTGACCGCGGGGGAGCGCATCTCGATGGCGCTGCTGGCGATGGCGATCGGCAACCTCGGTCTGGACGCGCGGTCGTTCACCGGCAGCCAGGCCGGCGTGATCACCGACGGCACCCACGGCAAGGCGAAGATCATCGACATCACCCCGGGTCGCATCGAGCAGGCCATGGCGGCCGGGGCGATCGCGATCGTGGCGGGCTTCCAGGGCGTCAGCCAGGGCACCAAGGACATCACCACGTTGGGCCGGGGCGGCTCCGACACCACGGCAGTGGCGCTCGCCGCGGCACTGGACGCAGACGTGTGCGAGATCTACAGCGACGTCGACGGGGTATTCACCGCAGACCCGCGGATCGTGCCGACCGCGCGCAAGCTCGACCACGTCTCCTACGAGGAGATGCTCGAGATGGCCGCCTGTGGGGCGAAGATCCTGCACCTGCGCTGCGTCGAGTACGCCCGCCGCTACAACATGCCCATCCACGTGCGCTCGTCGTTCAGCAACCGCAACGGCTCCTGGATCGAGGGCTCAGTCGACGACCTCAAGGACACAGACATGGAACAAGCCATCATCGCCGGCGTCGCGCACGACCGGAGCGAAGCCAAGATCACCGTGGTCGGCGTCCCGGACAAGGTGGGTGAGGCGGCCCGCATCTTCGAGGCCCTGGCCGAGGCGCAGAGCAACCTGGACATGATCGTGCAGAACGTCTCCGCGGCCGCCACCAGCCTGACCGACATCTCCTTCACCCTGCCGCGCAGCGACGGCGCCACCGCGATGCACGCGCTGACCGCGTTGCAGGCAGAGGTCGGCTTCGTCTCGCTGTTGTACGACGACCAGATCGGCAAGGTCTCCCTGATCGGAGCGGGGATGCGCTCGCACCCCGGTATCACCGCGAAGTTCTTCGCTGCGATCGCCGCGGCCGGGGTCAACATCGAGATGATCTCCACCTCGGAGATCCGGATCTCGGTGATCGTCGACGAGGCAGACGTGGACGCCGCCGTCCTGGCCACCCACGCGGCGTTCGAACTCGGCACCGACGAGGTCGAGGCCGTCGTCTACGGAGGCAGCGGACGATGAATCAGCTCGAAGGCGTACGCATCGGAGTCGTGGGTGCCACCGGTCAGGTCGGCGTGGCGATGCGGCAGATCCTCCTGGAGCGGGGCTTCCCTGTCCAGGAGGTCAGGTTCTTCTCCTCGCCAAGGTCGGCGGGCACGGTGCTGCCCTTCGGTGACCGTGAGATCACGGTCGA
>JBBSVL010000154.1:0-6757 GCA_038233595.1 Propionibacteriales bacterium
GAGCCCATCCCCGCCGGGTGCACCAGCCCCGCAAGCGACGCCACGTTGACGATCTGGCCGGAGCCCTGTGCCTTGAACATCGGCACGAACGTCCGGGTCCCGCGCACCACCCCGAACAGGTTGATCTCGGTGATCCACTGCCACTCCGCCATCGTGGCCACGTCCACCCGGCCGCCCCCGGCCACACCGGCGTTGTTGACCAGCACGTCCAGGCCGCCCCAGTGCTCGCTCACCCAGGCCAGCGCGGCCGCCCAGTCGGCGTCGGAGCGGACGTCGAGGTGCAGGAACGGGACCTCGCCGAGCTCAGGCTCGTTCAGGTCGCAGACCAGCACGTCGTCCCCACGGGCGGTGAACGCGCGCACCAGCGCCGCCCCCAGCCCGGACGACCCACCGGTGACCAGCGCCCTCACTTGTGCTTGCCCAGCTCGATCCGGGCGATCACACCGCGATGCACCTCGTCCGGGCCGTCGGCGAACCGCAGCGCCCGAGCCGCGGTCCAGGCAGCCGCGAGCGGGAAGTCGTCGGAGAGGCCGCCGCCGCCGTGGATCTGCATGGCGAAGTCGATCACCTTCAGGGCCATGTTCGGTACAGCGACCTTGATCTGGCTGACCTCCGACAGCGCGTTCGCCGCGCCGCCGACGTCGAGCTTCCAGGCCGTGTTGAGCACCAGCAGCCGGGCCTGGTCGATCGCGATCCGGGCGTCGGCGATCTTCTCCCGGTTGCCACCGAGGTTGACCAGAGGCCTGCCGAACGCCTCCCTCGACGTACCCCGCCTGATCGCGCGCTCCAGGGCCATCTCGGCCAGCCCGACGAGCCGCATGCAGTGGTGCACGCGGCCCGGGCCGAGCCGACCCTGGGCGATCTCGAAGGCCCGGCCGGGCCCGAGCAGCACGTTGGACAGTGGGACCCGGACGTCGGTGAAGGACACCTCGCCGTGGCCGAACGGCTCGTCCTGCATCCCCATCGCGGAGAGCAGCCTCTCCACCTTGACGCCGGGGGTGTCACGCGGCACCAGCACCATGGTGTGCCGGTTGTGGCGGTCGGCGTCGGGGTTGGAGAGGCCCATGAAGACGAAGATCTTGCAGTTCGGGTGGCCGACCCCGGTGGACCACCACTTGCGCCCGTTGATCACCAGCTCGTCGCCGTCGACGACCGCCGTGGCCGCCATGTTGGTCGCATCGGAGGACGCCACACCCGGCTCGGTCATGGTGAACGCGGAGCGGATCTTCTGCTCCAGCAGCGGCTCCAGCCACTCCTTGCGCTGCTCGTCGGTGCCGTAGCGCAGCAGCACCTCCATGTTTCCGGTGTCCGGCGCGTTGCAGTTGAAGACGTACGGCGCGATCGACGACCGGCCGGTGGCCTCCGCGATCGGGGCGTAGTCGAGGTTGCTCAGCCCCTCGCCGCCGTCGGTGCCGAACCGGGCGGCGTACTCCCCGGCGTGCTCCTTGGGCAGGAACAGGTTCCACAGGCCCTCGGCGCGGGCCTTGACGGCGAGCTCCTGGAGCACCGGGAGCGGCTGCCACGGGTCGCCGCTTCGGCGCTGCTCGGCGAGGTCGCGGTGGTACTGCTCCTCGACGGGGTCGATCTCACGCGCCATGAAGTCCTGCACGCGGGCGGTCAGATCGGCGGCTCTGGCCGAGGGGGCGAAGTCCATGACACGGACTCTAGGCCGTGCCCGGATGAACCCGCTTTGGACCTGGGGGCTCCATGAGGCAAGGTGTAGGACGACCGAAGTGGCCAACCGGCCGTCGCCTACACCCAACAGGGGCAATCATGAAACGGACCATCCAGGCGCTCGGCATCGCGCTCGCCCTGGCGCTGACCGTCGCCGGATGCGGCGGTGGCCTGAGCAAGGACGAGAAGAAGGCCTCAGCCAGCATCTCGAAGGTCTTTGCCGGCCCACAGGCGTCCAAGGGCCGCACGGAGGTGGCCAACTGCTTCGGCGACAAGCTGGTCGGCGAGGCCGGCATCAAGCAGCTGCAGAAGGACAAGATCATCGACAAGAAGCTCACGGCGTCCTCCTCACCGCCGCAGAAGCTCTCGAAGAAGACCGCCGAGGCCTACGGCGACAGCCTGGTCACGTGCTTCGACTTCAACAAGCTCAAGACCGACATCAAGAAGCAGGCCCCGAAGGCGACCAGCGCCCAGCTCGACGCCTACGCGAAGTGCGCCAACGCGATCAGCGACAAGGACCTGAAGCAGGCCATCGTGGACGGCTTCACGCAGAGCAAGGAGTCCGCGACGGCCAAGAAGGTCAACGCCGAGTCCGCGGCCTGCCAGAAGAAGCTGCCCAGCGCAGCGCCCTCGGGTGGCTGAGCCGGTCCACTCACACGCTCAGCCCGCTACGGTCACCACGACCCGGGCCCGGGTCTGCGGGTCCTCCCAGCGACCCGCGGTTCGGGCGATCCGGTAGGCCGAGACGAGCACGAAGAACAGCACCACCAGCACGATGAACCGCCAGTCGGGAAGTGTCGAGAGCACGGAGAAGAGCAGCCCGACGACGGTGGTGCCCAGCGCCAGCCGGGTGGAGTAGCCGACCATCACGACCGGTGGTGCGGGTGTGGCCCGGGCGCTACGCATGTCGACCGAGAACGGTCGTCGTACCGACCAGCGCATCGCTCCTGACACCACCTGTGCGGCCACCACCACCGTGGTGCCCAGGAGCGCAACCACCTCGGAGGTGGTCGGCACGCCCGCCCGCACGACTGAGAGCGCCAGCGTCAGCAGCGCGGCACCGAGCAGCACCTCTGCCAGCACCCAGACCCGGGAGCAGAAGGCCAGAGTGGCGGAGACCGGCAGGCTCTCCCGCCACAGCGCCCCACGGCCGTCCAGACACCAGCTGTTCACCCCGAAGAGCAGCGCGGCACCCGACGCGACCAGGCCCGGCAGGATCGTGAGCCGACCCCAGGACAGGTGTCCGGCGAAGGCGATCAGGCCGGGCATCAGGGCCAGCACAAACAGGCCGCGGCGCAACGGCACCGAACGCCAGATGCCGACCCGGTCGGTGCGGACCAGCGCACGGAAGTCGCTCAGCGGGTCCGGGCGCGGCTCGTGCAGGCCGGACTCGAGCCGGTGCTCCTCGCGGGGGGCCCGCTGGGCGGCCCACCGGGCCGGGAACGCCCCGACGGCCACGGCAGCGACCGCGAGCAGAAGCAGGACCAGGCAGACCCGGCCCCAGGCCGACCAGGCGCCGGTGGAGCCGTTCAGCGCGCCGATGAAGATGTGGACGGTCGGGCTGTGGTCGAAGACGACCGTGAGCCGGTTGGTGACGACCAGCGTGACCACCGAGCCGCCCACCAGACCGAGCAACAGCCGGATCACCAGCCGGCCGTGCTCAGCGCGTCGTACCCACTCCAGCAGCCAGGCCACGACCTGGCCGATCGCGGTGGCCACGACAAGCCACAGCAGCACCGGCAGCTCGCTGGCCCAGAGCAGGCGGGGTCCGGCGACGTACGACGTAAGCCCGAGCAGGGTCCAGGCCTGGATCAGCCAGGCGATGTTGAGCGGGGCCAGCAGCAACGCACCGAGATGGTCGGTGGTCGACGAGACCGGCCAGGCGACAGCCTGGTCCCGCGGCACCAGCTCGCGACCGCCGCCTGACGCCGCCGCGGAGAGCACGGCCAGCACCAGGAAGCCGGCGTAGATCGACGGCAGCACGGCCACCAGCTTGCCGACGTACCCACCGTCGACGGCGCCCGACGAGTACGCCGGGACCACGGCCGCGGCCACGGTCAGCAGCAGCACCAGCGCGGCCGCCGCACGCATCCGGCGTCGGCCCTTGGCGTCGAGCCCGGAGGCGCGGAATCGAAGCAGGGCGCCCAGGTCGGTGAACGGGCGACGCCAGGTCGCCGGGGCGAGCTCAGTCCAGGAGAGCGCGGTAGACATCTGCGCCCTCCTCGCCGGCCAGCTCACCGGCGGCCAACCGGGCAACGGCCGAACCACCTCGCAGCACCAGAGCGGTGGAGCAGGCCTCGACCGCGAGCTCGCGCAGGTGTGTCGAGACCAGCACCACCGCGCCGCGTGCGCGGGCCTCTGCGATCACCTCGAGGGTCGCGGTGACGCCGGTCGGGTCGACCCCGTCGAAGGGCTCGTCGAGGAGCAGCACCCGCGGCTCGTGGAAGACCGCGAGCGCCACGGAGAGCCGGCGGCCCATGCCGTGGCTGAAGCCGCTGGTGACCCGGTGGGTGACGTCGCCGAGGTCGAAGCGCTCCAGCAGGTCGCGGGCCCGCGTCTCCCAGGCCTCGACCCGGCGCAGTCGGGCGCTGAGCTGGAGGTGCTCCCAGGGCGTGGCGCGAGGCACCAGACCGCCCACGTCGGGGCAGTAGCCGGTGATCCGCTTGACCGCCATCGTGTCGCGTCGCACGTCCAGACCAGCCACCCGGACCACGCCCTCGGTCGGCGGCACGACCCCGGCAAGCACCCTCATCGTGGTCGACTTGCCGGCCCCGTTGCGGCCCAGCAGCGCCGTACCCTCTCCTGCGCGGGCTTGTACGTCGATGCCCCGCACCGCGTCGACCGCCCCGAACCGCACATGCAGCCCGCGGATGTCCACCACCGGCCCCGGACCGTCGATCGGCTGCTGGGTCACGGGCGGGGTCGTCGGGGCGGAGGAGGTCAGGGAGTCGGCGGACACTCCCCCATCGTCCCCGAGCATCGACGTCCGCGAGGCTGAAACCGGACAATTCGCCGAGGCGGTCAGGCGGGGAGCTTCTCGCCCTTGTCCGCCAGCTCAGTGAGGTACGACGGGGGCGTGAACCGGTCGCCGTACTTCTCGGCCAGCTCGTTTGCCCGGGCGACGAAACCGGTCAGGCCGTGACCCGCGGGGCCCTCGTAGCCCTGCATGAACTGGGCCGCGCCGCCGGTGAGAGCCGGATAGCCGATGCCCATGATCGAGCCGATGTTGGCCGCCGCTGCGGACTCGATGACGCCCTCGTCGAAGCAGCGCGCCGTCTCCACCGCCTCGATGAACAGCAGCCGGTCCTTGAGGTCGTCGAAGTCGGGCTGCTCGGCGGCCGGCGGGAACTCCTCGGCCAGCCCCTGCCACAGACCGGTGCGCTTGCCGGCGGCGTACTCGTAGAACCCGGCGCCCTTGAGCTTGGAGGGGCGACCCAGCTCGATCATCGTGTCGATGACGCGCTCCGCCGGGTGCGGCGTGTAGCTGCCGCCGTCCTGCTCGATCGCAGCCTTGGTGGCGTTGCGGATCTTGGTCATCAGCTCCATGTTCAGCTCGTCGGAGAGCTGCAGGGTGCCGACCGGGTAGCCGGCCTGGGTGGCCGCACGCTCGACCGACATCGGGTAGACACCCTCGCCGAGCATCGCAAGCCCCTCGTTGACCATCGTGCCGATCACCCGTGAGGTGTAGAAACCACGGCTGTCATTGACCACGATCGGGGTCTTCTTCAGCGCCATCACCACGTCGAGTGCCTTGGCGACCGAGGCGTCGGAGGTCTTGCCGCCCTTGATGATCTCGACCAGCGGCATCTTGTCGACCGGGGAGAAGAAGTGCAGCCCGATGAAGTCCTCGGGCCGGTCGACGCCGTCGGCGAGCTCGGTGATCGGCAGCGTCGAGGTGTTCGAGCACAGCAACGCGTCGGGGTTGATCACCGAGGCGATCTCGGCAAAGACCTTGTTCTTCAGTGCAGGGTCCTCGAAGACCGCCTCGATCACGGTGTCAACACCCGCGCAGTCAGCGGGATCGGCAGTAGGAGTGATCCGGGCCAGGATCTCGGCCTTCTTCTCCTCGGTCATCTTCCCCCGGGAGATCGCCTTGTCCAGCAGCTTGACCGAGTACTCCTTGCCCTTCTCGGCCGCCTCCTGGGAGACGTCCTTGAGGACCACCTCAAGCCCGGACCGCGCGGCGGAGTAGGCGATCCCGGCGCCCATCATCCCGGCGCCCAGCACGGCCACCTTCTTGGCGGCGTACGGCGGCACACCCTCGGGGCGCAGCGAGCCGGAGCTGATCGCGGAGAGGTCGAAGAAGAACGCCTGGATCATGTTCTTCGAGTTCTGGTTGACGATCAGGTTCGTCAGGTAGCGCGACTCGATCCGGCTGGCGGTCTCGAAGTCGACCTGCGCGCCCTCGACGGCCGCCGAGAGGATCGCCTTGGGGGCCGGCATGTCCGCCCCCTTGAGCTGGGTGCGCAGCATCGCCGGGAACGCCGGCAGGAAGGCCGCGAGCTTCGGGGTGGACGGGGTGCCGCCGGGCATCTTGTAGCCCTCGCGGTCCCACGGCTGCTTGGAGGCATCCTCGGCGTCGGCTGTGTTGGCTGTGTTGCCTTCGATCCACGCCTTCGCGGCCGGAACAAGCTCTTCCCGGGTCGCGACCAGCTCGTCGACCAGTCCCTTCTCGAGCGCCTCGGCCGGCTTGAACCGGGTGCCCTGCAACAGCACCCCCATCAGCCCGTCGGCGATGCCCAGCATGCGTACGACGCGGGTGACGCCGCCGCCGCCGGGGAGCAGCCCGAGGGTGACCTCGGGCAGGCCGAGCTGGACCTTCGGGTCGTCGACGACGACGCGGTGGTTGCAGGCCAGGCAGATCTCGAGGCCACCACCGAGCGCGGCGCCGTTGACCGCTGCCACGACAGGCACCTCGAGCAGCTCGAGCCGGCGCAGACCCGCCTTGACGTCCTCGGCCATCGCGAACACCTCGGCGGCGTTCTCGGGCGTGGCCCGCATCATGGCGTGCAGGTTGCCGCCGGCGAAGAACGTCTTCTTCGCAGAGGTGATCACGACGCCCTTGAGGTCGTGCTCGGCGTAC
>JBBSVL010000155.1:0-6705 GCA_038233595.1 Propionibacteriales bacterium
CAGCTCGATCAGGTTGGCGTCGTGCGCGCGGCCCTCGTCGAGCCAGAAGATCGCGGGGGCGCCCGTCGCCCGCGCCCGGGTGACGGCCCGCTTCACCCAGTCGCGGACCGGGATGTCCGTGGTGTGGCACATCCGCCAGATGTCGCCGGCCCCGACCGCGGTCTCCAGCAGCGCCTCCCCGGACTGGTCGACGACTCGCACGGTGCCGGTCGTCGCGATCTCGAAGGTCTTGTCGTGGGAGCCGTACTCCTCGGCTGCCTGAGCCATCAGCCCGACGTTGGAGACCGAGCCCATCGTGGCGGGGTCGTAGGCGCCATGGGCGCGGCAGTCGTCGATCACCACCTGGTAGATACCGGCGTACGACGAGTCCGGGATCACCGCGAGGGTGTCGGCCTCCTCGCCGTCTGGTCCCCACATGTGGCCCGAGGTACGGATCATCGCCGGCATCGAGGCGTCGACGATCACGTCGCTGGGCACGTGCAGGTTGGTGACACCCTTGTCGGAGTCGACCATCGCCAGCTTCGGCCCGTCGGCCAGTCCCTTGTCGATCGCCGCCTTGATCTCGGCGGCCCCGGGCAGCGACTCGATGCCCTTCAGGATGCCGGCCAGCCCGTCGTTCGGGCTGAGCCCGGCCGCGACCAGCTGCTCGCCGTACTCGGCGAACACCTGGGGGAAGAACGCCCGCACGACGTGGCCGAAGATGATCGGGTCGGAGACCTTCATCATGGTGGCCTTCAGGTGCACCGAGAACAGCACGTCCTCGTCCTTGGCCCGCTGGATCTGCTCGGTCAGGAACTCGCGCAGTGCGACCACGTGCATCGCGGTGGCGTCCACCACCTCGCCGGCCAGCACCGGCACCGACTCGCGCAGCACGGTGGCGCTGCCGTCGTCACCGACCAGCTCGATGCGAAGCGTGTCGTCGTGGGCCAGCACCGCGGACCTCTCGCTGGAGCGGAAGTCGTCTGCGGTCATGTGCGCGACGTTTGTCTTCGAGTCCGGGGACCAGGCGCCCATCGAGTGCGGGTGGTTGCGGGCGTACTGCTTGACCGATGCCGGTGCGCGACGGTCGGAGTTGCCCTCACGGAGCACCGGGTTGACGGCACTCCCCTGGGCCTTGCCGTAGCGGGCCCGGATCTCCTTCTCCTCCTCGGTCGACGGGTTGTCCGGGTAGACCGGCAGGTCGAACCCCTGCTCTTGCAGCTCCGCGACCGCCGCCTTGAGCTGGGAGACCGAGGCCGAGATGTTGGGCAGCTTGATGATGTTGGCCTCGGGCTGCTGGACGAGCTCGCCAAGCTCGGCGAGCGCGTCGGGGACGCGCCGGTCCTCCGGCAACCGGTCGTCGAACTGGGCCAGGATCCGGCCGGCCAGTGAGATGTCGCGGGTCTCGACGTCGACCCCCGCGGTCGAGGCGAAAGCCTGGACGACCGGCAGGAAGGAGTACGTCGCCAGCAGCGGCGCCTCGTCGGTGTGGGTGTAGATGATCACTGGTTGGCTTTGGTCTGGTTCGGTCACCCAGCGAACCTATCGCGGTCCTTTGCGGCGTACGTCGACGCTGCCCATCAGCGCGATCCCGCGGACCCGCACGACCGGGGAGTGCTCGTCGATGACGGCGTCCACCCTGGCCCGGAGCTCGGAGTAGCTGCCCATGATCCCGGTGCCCTCGATCCGGACGTCGGTCTGGGCGTTGACCAGCACCGAGACACTGCCCATCACGGCGTTGGCGTTGATGATCACGTCGCCGTCGGGGAACCGTGCCTCCCGCAGGTCGATCACGACAGAGCCCATCAGGGCGGTCGCGGCGTGGGTGGGGCCGACGTCCCAGACGCCCTTCCGCGTGGTCTCCCCCATGATCCCGAGCGAGGCGGACCAGGTCGGGCCGGCGCCCGCAGGTGTACGGGCCGGACGGGACGACGCGGCACGCGACGAGCGCGGCACCAGCGTGCCAGGGGCGGTGTGCGTGGGCAGGTCGAGCGTGATCGGCACCAGGTCGCCGTACGTCTTCGCGGCGTACGTCGCCTCCAGCCGCTGGTCCAGCTCCTCGAGGTCGATGCGACCGTCGCCCGCTGCCTCGCGCAGCACCTCGGCCACCTTGTGCCGGTCGCTGTCGGAGACCCGCAGGTCCCGCGGGTCGACTGGGTCGTCCATGCGCAAACCCTAGGCCCACGTGCCGTCTGGTGTCCGGAGCGGCGCTGCTAGCGTCGGTGGAGCCCATCGACACCCGAGGAGATTCTCGTGAGCCCGAAGTCCACATCGGCCCCAGTCAAGGTCGCGGTCACCGGCGCAGCCGGCCAGATCGGCTACAGCCTGCTGTTCCGTCTCGCGAGCGGTTCGCTGCTCGGGCCTGACACGCCCATCGAGCTGCGGCTGCTGGAGATCAGCCCGGCCCTCAAGGCCCTCGAGGGCGTCGTGATGGAGCTCGACGACTGCGCGTTCCCGACGTTGGCCGGTGTCGAGATCGGCGATGACGCGAACAAGGTCTTCGACGGCGTGAACCTCGCTCTGCTGGTCGGTGCCCGCCCCCGTGGGCCAGGCATGGAGCGTGGGGACCTGCTGGAGGCCAACGGGGCGATCTTCACCGCGCAGGGCAAGGCGCTCAACGCTGCGGCCGCTGACGACGTGCGCATCGGTGTCACCGGCAACCCGGCAAACACCAACGCGCTGATCGCGATGACCAACGCGCCCGACATTCCCCGCGAGCGGTTCTCGTCGCTGACCCGGCTGGACCACAACCGGGCCATCTCCCAGCTCGCGGCGAAGACCGGTGTATCGGTCACCGAGATCACGAAGATGACGATCTGGGGCAACCACTCCGCCACGCAGTACCCCGACCTGTTCCATGCCGAGGTGGGTGGCCGCAACGCCGCCGAAGTGGTCAATGACCAGAGCTGGATCGAGAACGACTTCATCCCGACCGTCGCCAAGCGCGGCGCCGCGATCATCGAGGCCCGGGGATCGTCCTCGGCTGCCTCGGCGGCTTCCGCCACCGTCGACGCCGCCCGCGACTGGCTGCACGGCTCGGCCGAGGGCGACTGGGTGTCGATGGCGGTCGTCTCGGACGGCTCGTACGGCGTCCCGGAGGGCCTGATCTCCTCGTTCCCCGTGACCACCTCCGGCGGCGACTGGTCGATCGTCCAGGGTCTCGACATCGACGACTTCTCCCGCGGCCGGATCGACGCCTCCACGGCCGAGCTCGCCGACGAGCGCGACGCGGTCAAGGCGCTCGGCCTGATCTGAGGGCCTAATTCCCACGGCCTGAAGGTTCTTCGACACTCCCCGTCATGAATTTGCCACGGGAAGTGTCAGGAAACCTTCAGACCGTGGGAAATCAAGCCCTGGGTAGTTAGCGTCCCTCCATGGAGACCATGATCGACGTCGGCAGGGACCAGCTCTGGGTCGAGGATCTCGGCGGTGACGGCCCGGCCGTCGTGCTGGTGCACCCGGGCATCCACGACTCGACGGTCTGGGACCCGGTGCTGCCGCTGCTCGACGACTTCCGGGTGGTCCGGTTCGACTTTCGCGACTTCGGCCGCTCCAGCCACGCCACGGAGTCGTTCCTCACGATGGACGACCTGGTCGCGGTGCTCGACCACCTCGGTGTCGAGCGCGCCCACCTGGTCGGCAACAGCATGGGCGGCGAGGCGATCCTGGCCCTCGCGTTGGAGCAGCCGAACCGGGTGGCGTCGCTGACCCTGCTGGCACCGGGGATCGGCGGCTACGAGTTCCCCGACGAGCCGGGGCTCGAAACCGAGTTCGAGCAGCTGATGGCGGCCGACGACCACGCCGGACTGGTCGACTTCGCCGCTCGGTTGTGGTGCGCGTTCGGGGTGGACGACGCACTACGCGCCCAGCTCGTGGCCGCCGACGCGGTCGAGGCCAACCAGATGGAGTTCGGCCAGGACAACCCCGAGCAGTGGTCCCGGGCGGCCACGATCAAGCAGCCCACGACGGTGGTGGTCGGCGAGCTCGACAACGCAGCCACGACCGAGGCGGGTGTCGAGCTGGCCGGGCGCATCCTGACTGCGGAGCTGGTCCGGATCGCGGAGTCCGACCACCTGCCGAGCCTGCGTGCACCCGAACGGGTCGCCGAGGCGATCCGGGCGACGGTCGCCAGAGCGACGTGAGCCCCGACGTCGGGTCTCGACGCGCTCGCTGGCGCTCGCTGCTCGACCAACGTCGACGTCGGCTAGCGGCTCCGGCTATTGTCCTGGCTGGTTGGGGATCGTGGCCGCGAGGTAGATCAGCACGAACCCGGTGAAGGTCAGCACGAACACGTCGAACCAGCGCCGTCGCACGCGCAGCATGCCCGCTTCGTACTCACCGAGCAGCGCGCGGGCCAGCGCGGAGAGCAGCAGCGCCGCCCCGATGAGCATGACGCCGTGGCGCCAGCTGCCGACCACGACCACGACCAGGCCGACCGCGGTGAGCGCGACGACCGCGAAGTACAGCGCGCCCCCCAGGGTCTTGGGCAGTTGGAGCGGGGGCAGCTGACGGGTCACGCCGGTGTCGACCCCTGCTCTGCCAGCTCGACGATGTTGGACAGCAGCATCGCCCGGGTCATCGGGCCGACGCCACCAGGGTTGGGCGAGACCCAGCCGGCCACGTCGTACACCGACTGAGCCAGGTCGCCGGCGATCTTGCCGTCGACCCGGGAGACACCTACGTCGAGTACGGCGGCACCGGGCTTGACCATCTCCGCGGTGACGATGCCGGGGACACCGGCCGCGGCCACCACGATGTCTGCCCTCCGGACATGACCGGCGAGGTCGCGGGTGCCGGTGTGACAAAGCGTGACGGTCGCGTTCTCCGAACGCCTGGTCAGCAGCAGCCCGAGTGGGCGACCGACAGTCACACCGCGGCCGATCACGCAGACATCGGCGCCGGCGATCTGTACGTCGTGGCGGCGGAGCAGCTCGATGATCCCGACGGGGGTGCAGGGCAGGGGACCCCGCTCGCCGAGCACGAGCCTGCCCAGGTTGACGGGGTGCAGCCCGTCGACGTCCTTGGCGGGATCGACCCGCGAGAGCAGCGCGAACTCGTCCAGCCCGGTCGGCTGCTGGACGATGAAGCCGGTGCAGGCCGGGTCGGCGTTGAGCTCGTCGATGACCGCCTCCACCTCGGCCTGGGTCGCGGTGGCGGGCAGGTCGCGTCGCATCGAGGTGATCCCGATGGCGGCACAGTCCTTGTGCTTGGCTCCGACATACCAGTGCGAGCCCGGATCGTCACCCACCAGGACGGTTCCCAACCCGGGGGTGATGCCGCGCTCCCGGAGCTTGGCCACCCGCTCAGTGAGCTCGGCCTTGATGTTCTTGAGGGTTGCGGTCCCGTCGAGGATCTGTGCAGTCACGGGGTCATCCTAGGGACGTCGGCCATGCCGCACCGGAGTGCCCCGACTCTCGGTGTTCGTAGAGGACACGATGCTTGTGCATAGCGACCTTGCAGTGATCTCCTACCCCGGGCGCCGGTTCGCGGATTCCGGAGACCGAGCCTGCCGAGGAGCGTGGCAACGCTCACCTGTCCCGCCGATCGGTCGCACACCGGCTGCTCAACGGGTCAGGAGCGGAGTAGCCTGCGACGCACGGCGACCACGCGTCCCGGGTGAGGAGAGGGCGATGGAACCGGTCGAGGGTGCTGCCACGTTTCAAAAGTCAGGGGCCGAGTACGACTCCTTCATGGGTCGCTACTCCCAGTCCCTCGCTCCTGCTTTCGCCGACTGGGCGCAGGTCACGGCCGGACAGAGCGCCCTCGACGTGGGGTGTGGCCCCGGGGCGCTGACGGGCATTCTGGTGGAGCGACTCGGTGCCGCAGCGGTGCTGGCCTGCGATCCTTCGGAGCCGTTCGTACGGGAGTGTCGGGCGCGCCACCCGGAGGTCGAGGTCCGCCGTGGGCGCGCCGAGGAGCTGCCGTTCCAGGACGCCTCGGCGGACGTGGTGCTGGCGCAGCTGGTCCTGCACTTTGTCAGCGACCCCGACGCGGCCGCGCGCGAGATGCAGCGGGTGCTGCGCCCCGGTGGGATGGCAGCCGCCTGCAGCTGGGACTTCGCCCACGGCATGGAGATGCTGCGCCATTTCTGGGACGCAGCGGTGAGCCTGGACCCGGTCGCTCCCGACCAGGTCGCGCTCCGGTTCGGGCGCGAGGGCGAGCTCGCCGAGCTGTTCGCTCACGCGGGCTTCGAGCAGACAGCTGAGACCACCCTGGAGGTGGTCTCGTCCTACGCGTCATACGACGAGCTGTGGTCGGGCTTCCTGGCCGGGATCGGGCCGGCCGGGAGCCATGCCGTCAGCCGCGCGCCCGCCGAACAGGCCGCTCTGCGCGAGGCGCTCTTCGAGAAGGTCGGCTCGCCAACCGGACCGTTCGAGCTCCGGGCCGTGGCTCGGGCCGTCCGCGGCCTGGCCGCCCACGCTTGAGCCGATGCCCTCAAGAGCAACGACGCTGCTGACCCCCGGGCCGGACGTTCCGCAAGGGACCGGGTCACGGTCCAGGATGTGAGGGACAAGAAGTTGGGCGGGCTGGTCCGGGCTCCAGTGCAGGGTGCAGCGCGCCGCTGGGCTGGGACGGAAGTGGGCTGGGAACTGGCCGGTGAGCGGGTTTCGGGGTGCCAGCCAGCGGCCGGCGATGACCAGTCGTAGCGATTCACCCGCGCGGAACACGGTGGCCGACGGTCCCAGCGCGATCTCGACCGGAACGATCTCACCCGGGTGTAGCGGC
>JBBSVL010000156.1:0-6665 GCA_038233595.1 Propionibacteriales bacterium
CCCGCACCCAGCTCTCGGCGGGCGTACCGGCGAGCGGTCCCCTGACCTTGGCGGGTGAGCCCAGCACCAGCATGCCCGCGGGGATGTCGGTGCCGCCGAGGACCGTCGACCCTGCCGCGACCAGGGTGCGGGCACCGATGACGGCGCCGTCGAGGACCGTGGAGTGGTTGCCGACCAGCGCCTCCTCACCGATCGTCGCACCGTGGACGACGCACAGGTGCGCCACCGTGGCGCCCGGACCGATCTCGCAGGGAAAGCTCTCCGGTGCGTGCAGCACCGAGCCGTCCTGGATGTTCGCACCCCTTCGGACGGCGATCTGTCCGAAGTCGCCACGGAGCACCGCGTTGTACCAGACCGAGGCATTCTCCTCGACGACCACGTCGCCGATCAGCACCGCCGTGGGCGCGATGAATGCGGTCGGGTGGACCGTGGGGACGACGCCGTCCAACGAGTAGAGAGGCATGACCGGCACGCTACCTGCGTCCGATGCCCGACGTGCATCGGTGCCGGTCACTAGGGTCGGTCCCGTGAGCGAGCAGCTGAGCACGTACGTCGACCGGCCGGTCGACGAGGTCTACCGCTATGTGGTGGACCCTGCGCACCTGCCCTCCTGGGCAGCGGGGCTCGGCAGGTCGATCGAGGAGCGGGACGGGCGCTGGTTCGCCGAGTCCCCGATGGGCGAGGTGGAGGTGCGCTTCGTCCCGGAGAACCCGTACGGCGTGCTCGACCACGATGTCACCCTGCCCGACGGCATCGTGGTGACCAACCCGCTGCGGGTGCTCGCGGACGGCGAGGGCTGCGAGGTGGTCTTCACGTTGCGGCGGCGACCGGAGATGAGCGATGCAGAGCTCGCCGCCGACGCAACCGCCGTGCAGGAGGATCTGGCGAGGCTCAAGCGGCTGCTTGAGAACGAGTCGTAGCGCTAGGGCCGGCTCAGCTCTCGTCGGTCGGTGCTTCCTGGCCCGGTGTGGCAACAGGCAGTCCCGCAGCCCGGAGCAGCGGCTCGGCGATGTCGCAGGCGAGATCCTGCACGGCATGGTCGAGGGGGAGCAGGTCGAGGTCGCCGACCAGCGCACGAGCCTCGGTAGGGACGGGTCCGCCAATGCGCCGCGCCGCGCGCAGCACTTCGATCCGTCCCAGCTCGCTGGTGGCCGTCGGCTGTTCCGGGCGATCCGTGAGCCACTTCCTCAGTGCCGCTGTCTCGACTTCCACCCGCGCCAGCTTCATCAGGGCCGAGGAGTGGAGATAGATCACAGCCGAACCACACGCACCGCGTCGAGCAGCTCCTGGTTGGTCGGTTCTCCAGGCAGGATCGGAACTGCTTGACCTGACCGGAGGCGACCAGTCGGGTTGGTCGCCGGAATCAGCCGTCCGGCCGCAATGAGCCGGTCTCTCGGTCTGAGCGGGCGTCGGCGACACCAGCAGGGCGACCAGCTCGCCGCGCTCGGTGACCTCCACGGTCTGGCCGGCCTTGACCAGCGCGAGATAGCGCGACGCGTTCTGCCTGAGCTCCCGGACCCCGATTCGCTCCATCGACATACGGAGCACCGCAAGTGCTACATCACGTCGTACGACGTTCCCCGCTCGGCTCGCTGCCACAGGACTCCGGAAACACCGGAGACACCCTGCGCCTTCAGCTCCCTCTTGAGCACCTTGTTCGTGGCGGTCCGCGGCAGCGCGTCGACGAACCGCACCCAGCGCGGCCAGGCCTTGGGCGACAGGTCGTCCTGTGCCGCGAGGAATGCCTGCCACTCCTCGGGCTCGAGTGACTCGGTGGTGACCAGGGCGGCCACCAGCTGGTCACCGGTGGCAGGGTCGGGGACGGCGTACACAGCGGCCTCGCTCACCGAGGGGTGTCTCAGCAGGATCCGTTCGGCCGGCGCAGCAGCCAGGTTCTCGCCGTCGACCCGGAGCCAGTCGGCGGTGCGGCCTGCGTAGTAGGCGAAACCGGCCTCGTCGCAGTAGGCAAGATCGCCGGACCAGTACATCCCGCCGCGCATCCGCTCAACGGTCGCCGCCTCGTCGTTGTAGTAGCCGGCGAACTGACCGGTGCCCGTCACGTTGACCAGCTCACCGGTGGCTTGCTCGAGGTTCGTCACGCGGCCGTGCTCGTCGAGCTCCGCGGGCGGGCACTCCTCGCCGGTCACCGGGTTGAGCACCTTCACGTCGTCCGGCAGCATCCCGAGCGCGCTGGGCGGAGTGCCGGGGTCGCGGGAGACGATCACGGCGTTCTCGGTCGACCCGAAGGCGTCCACCACGACACAGCCGAAGCGGGCCCCGAAGCCGGCGATGTCACGCTCACCACCCTCGTTGCCGAAGGCGATCCTTAGCGGGTTGTCGGCATCGTCTGGTCGAGCCGGGGTGGCCATCACGTAGGCCAGCGGCTTGCCGACGTAATTGAGGTATGTCGCGCCGTAGCTGCGTACCTCGTCGAGGAACCTGCTCGCCGAGAACCTCACGCCGAGTGCGACGCTCGCCCCGCTGGACAGCGCCACACCCCAGCCCGCCATCACCGCGTTGGAGTGGAACAGCGGCATCGAGACGTAGCAGACGTCGTCAGCCGTGAGCCCGAACCGTTCGGTCAGGATCCGGCCGGGGCCGGACACCTTCTCGTGGGTGACGCGGACCGCCTTCGGCGTGCCGCTGGTGCCTGAGGTGAAGATCAGCATGAACAGGTCGGCAGTGCTCAGCCGGCTCCCGGGTACGTCGCCGGACGCGGCGGCCAGGAGGGCCTCCCAGTCCGCCGAGCCGGTGTCGATCACGGGCACGTGCAGCTCGAGCCCGTCCAGCAGCGGCAGGTGCTCCGCATCGGTCAGTACCAGCTGGCAGTCGGCCTTGGTGATGTCGGCGGCGAGTGCAGCGCCGCGACGGGTGGTGTTGAGCCCGACCAGCACCTGACCGGTCAGCCCCGCGGCGGCCAGCGCGAATGCCATCTCGGGAGTGTTGTCCAGCAGCACCCCGACATGGAGTGGCCGCTCGGGATCCAGCAGCGAACGCAGGACGTTGCCGCGACGTGCCGCCTCCCCGACGTACTCCGGCCAGGTCCAGCGCCGGTCGCCCGAGAGCAGAGCGGAGCCGCCCTCGGCCGCTCGCTCAAGCAGCAGGTCGCGGATCGTGGTCACTGCTCAGCCACCCGCGGCCAGCGCCTTGCCGATGACGCGCGCCTGCTCGGTGGCGCCACCGAGCAGGAACTCGCCTCGCTTGGCGGCGCTGAAGTAGCGGTGCGCCTCGCCGTCCAGGTCGATCCCCACCCCGCCGTGCACGTGCACCGTGGTGTGCGCGATCCGGTGTCCCGCGTCGGCCGCCCACAGCTTGGCCGAGGCGGTCTCGAGCTCCGCCTCGAGCCCCTCGCTGAGGCGCCAGGCGGCCTGCCAGAGCATCAACCGGGCACCGAGCACGTCGATGTAGCCGTCGGCCAGACGCTGCGACACCGCCTGGAAGGTGCCGATCGGTCGACCGAACTGCTCCCGCGTCCCGGCGTACGACGAGGTCAGCGCGAGCGCTCCTTCGACGACGCCCAGCTGGAGCGCGCACAACGCGACGGACCAGTGCTGGTCGAGGAACCGAACGGTGTCGCCGTCGCCCAGGACCCGGTCGCCGGCCAGCATGGTGCCGTCGAAGGTGACCTGGGCGGCGAGGTCGCCGTCGGTGATCCGCTGCGGCTCGACGGTGACACCGGCATCGTCCGGGGTGACCAGGAGGACCGTCACGCCGGCATCGGTCTGCACCGGCACCAGGAACACGCCGGCCAGGGTGCCACCGATGACCAGGGTGCTGGCGCCGTCGAGACGCCAGCCGATGCCGTCCTGCGTTGCGGTCACGACCGGGCCGCGCTGCCGGTCGCGACCGCAACGCAGGACGGCTGTGGCCAGCACGGTCGCCCCGGACGCAGCCGCGGGCAGCCACTCCTTGCGGACCGCGTCGCTGCCGAACCGCGCCAGCGCCATCGCGGCCACCACATGGGACGCCAGCGGCACCGGGGCCACCACACGGCCGGCCTCGACCAGCACAGAGCAGAGCTCCAGGAAGCCGAGCCCCGCCCCGTCGTACTCCTCGGGGAGTGGCAGGCCGAGGAGTCCCGCGTCGCCGAGCGCCTTCCACAGGTGGGCGTCGAACCGCTCGGCGCCGATGTCGTCGACCGCACGGAGCCGTTCGGGCGTGCTGCCCTCGGCCAGGATCGTCGCGGCCAGCGCACTCGCCTCGACCTGCTCGGGAGTGAAGGAGAAGTCCATGAGTTGCTCCGATCAGATGATTGGTCCCGACGCGCTCGCCGGCGCTCGCTGCTCGACCAGCGACTACCGTGTGGCGGCCGGCAGCCCGAGGCCGACGCGCCCGATGATGTCGCGCTGGATCTCGTTGGTGCCGCCGCCGAACGTCATCACCAGCGACGAGCGGTGGTAGCGCTCCAACCGGCCGTGCAGCGCGGCACCGGGGGAGTCGCCCTGCACCAGGCTGTCCGGCCCGACGACCTCCATCAGCGACCGGTAGACCTCGGTGGCCAGCTCGGACCCGTAGACCTTCGTCGCGGAGGCGTCCGCGGGGGAGAGGTCCTTGGTGGCCGTCGCCAGCTGCTGGTTGAGCAGGGTCAGCATGTCGGCGCGGGAGTGCGCGCGGCCGAGCAGTGTCTGCACCCACTCGGCATCGATCACCCGGGAGCCGTCGGGGTTGGTCGTGTCCCGTGCCCACTGCACCACCTGGCCGATCGAGTGCACCACCGGCGCCGAGGAGGTCAGCGCGACCCGCTCGTGGTTGAGCTGGTTGGTCATCAGCGACCAGCCGCCGTTGAGCTCTCCGACCAGGTTGTCCTTCGGCACCCGGACGTCCTGGTAGTACGTCGCGCTGGTCCCCACGCCGGCCAGGGTCTGCACCGGCGTGTAGGAGAAGCCCGGGCTGTCGGTAGGCACCAGGATCATCGACAGGCCCTTGTGGCGTGGGAGATCGGGGTCGGTGCGACAGGCCAGCCAGATGTAGTCGGCGTACTGGATCAGGGAGGTCCACATCTTCTGTCCGTTGATCACCCACTCCTGGTCACCCTCGGGGCCCTCGAGCCGGGCCCGGGTCCTCAGGCTGGCCAGGTCGGTGCCGGAGTCCGGCTCGGAGTAGCCGATCGAGAAGTGCACGTCACCGGTGAGGATCTTCGGCAGGAGCTCCTGCTTCTGGGCGTCGGTGCCGTAGCGCATGATCGTCGGGCCGACCGTGTTCAGGGTCAGGTAGGGGATCGGTACGCCGGCGACCGCGGCCTCGTCGGTGAAGATCAGCTGCTCGATCATCGGCCGCGCCTGGCCGCCGTACTCCTTGGGCCAGCCGATGCCCAGCCAGCCGTCCCGGCCCACCTGGCGGATCACCTCCTTGTAGGCGTCGGCGTCACCGAACTCACCGGAGGCCATCGCCAGAGCGGCGCGTCTTTCGGGAGTCACCAGCGCGGCGAAGTACTCCCGCAGCTCGGCGCGAAGCGCCTCGTGCTCGTGGGTGAGTGCGATCCTCATGGCGGGCGACCTTTCGGGAGAGGGCTGGCCTCACGGTGCGCAAAACTATAACCTGTTCTTGTTTTGGGGAGCCAGAGCAGTGGCAGATGCGGAGGTGGACTGATGGGCACAGCATCGAGCACGCAGGCCGGGGCACGCGATCTGGACCGGGGCGTCGCACCGTCGCGGTTCGCCCGCGGCTGGCACTGCCTGGGGGTGGCCGAGTCCTTCCGCGACGCCAAGCCGCACGCGGTCGAGGGGTTCGGCGGCAAGCTTGTCGTCTTCGCCGACAGCTCCGGTGAGCTGGCCGTGCTGGACGGCTACTGCCGGCACATGGGCGGTGACCTCACCCAAGGCACGGTCAAGGGTGACGAGATCGCCTGTCCCTTCCACGACTGGCGCTGGGGTGCGGACGGTAAGTGCAAGGCGATCCCCTACGCGCGCCGGATCCCGTTGCGCGCCCGGACCCGGACCTACCAGACCTTGGTCCGCAACGGGTTGCTGATGGTCTGGCACGACCCCGAAGGCTCGGCCGCCGACCTGGACATCCTGCCGCCGGAGCTGGAGGACATCGAGAACCCGGCGGCCTACACCGACTGGAGCTGGAACGTCCTGGACGTGCCCACCGCGCACTGCCGCGAGATCGTGGACAACGTCGTGGACATGGCGCACTTCTTCTACATCCACTTCGCCTTCCCGACGAACTTCCGCAACGTCTTCGAGGGGCACCAGGCCACGCAGTTCATGGAGTCGACCGGCCGCCCCGACATGGCCGGTGAAGGGTACGGCGACTCGGACCTGGTGCTGAAGTCGGAGGCGACCTACTACGGGCCGTCGTTCATGGTCAACTGGCTGACCACCGACTACAAGGGCTTCGTCACCGACGTCGTACTGGTCAACTGCCACGTGCCGACCAGCGACAGCTCCTTCAAGCTGCAGTACGGGTTGAAGGTTCGCAAGCCGGACGGAGTGGATGCGAAGACGATCGACTACGTCGGCAGTCGCTACACCGAGATGTTCGGCCAGGGGTTCATGCAGGACGTGGAGATCTGGCGGAACAAGGCCCCGGTGCAGAACCCGCTGCTGTGCGAGGAGGACGGTCCGGTCTACCAGCTGCGCCGCTGGTACGAGCAGTTCTACGTCGACAAGGCCGACGTGACGCCCGAGATGACCGACCGCTTCGAGTTCGACGTGGACACC
>JBBSVL010000157.1:0-6578 GCA_038233595.1 Propionibacteriales bacterium
GATGAACAAGCCGATCCGCAACCTCAGCGTCTTCTGCATGCTGCTGTTCGTCGCGCTGCTCATCAACGCGACCTACCTGCAGTACTGGCAGGCAGGCTCCCTCTCCTCGCTCAGCGCCCACCCGGACAACCGACGCGTGCGCGACCTGCAGTTCTCCCGCCAGCGCGGCGCGATCCTGGTCAACGGCAAAGCGATCGCGGAGAGCAAGAAGTCAAACGACCGCTACAAGTTCAAGCGCGTCTACCCGCAGGGCCCCATGTACGCCCAGCTCACCGGCTTCTTCTCCCGCGACTACGGCCTCGGCGGCATCGAGGCCAGCGAGGACTCCATCCTCTCGGGCAGCGACCCGCGACTGTTCGTCAACCGGGTGGTCGACCTGATCGGCAACAACGACCCCCGGGGCGGCAACGTCACCCTGACCGTCAACCCGAAGGCCCAGAAGGCGGCATACGACGGCCTGCGCAAGCTCGGCGCCAACGTCAAGGGCGCGGTCGTGGCCCTCGAGCCCGCCACCGGCCGGATCCTGGCGATGGTCTCCAGCCCGTCGTACGACCCGAACAAGCTGGCCACCCACGACTTCTCGAAGGTCGGCGCCACCAAGAACCGGCTGCAGACCGACCCGAACGGCCCCCTGCAGAACCGCGCGATCGAGGACGTCCTGCCGCCCGGCTCCACGTTCAAGCTGGTCACCGCGTCGGCCGCCCTCGACAAGGCCGGGTTCACTCCCGACACCAAGGTCCCGGGCGGGTTCGCGCTCAACCTGCCGCAGACCACCAAGGATCTGCACAACGAGAACAACACGTCCTGCGGCGGCTCCAAGATCACCCTGACCCGGGCGCTCGAGGTCTCCTGCAACGTCGCCTTCGGCTCGGTCGGGCTGAAGGTGGGCGAGCAGAAGCTGCGCGAGCAGTCGGCCGAGTACGGCTTCGGCCAGCGCTACTTCACCGAGCTCGACGACGCGCTGACCCGCCAGGCGATCAGCCAGTTCGCCACCACCGACAATCTCGCCAAGCCGTATGTCGCCTACTCCGCCATCGGCCAGTACGAGGTCAAGGCCACACCCCTGCAGATGGCGATGGTCACCGCCACCATCGCCAACAACGGCAACCTGATGAAGCCCTACCTCGTCGACGAGGTGCAGTCACCCGATCTCGACGTGCTCGACAAGGCGTCGCCCCAGACCCTGAAGAAGGGGGTGATCAGCCCGTCCAGCGCCAGCGAGCTGACCACCATGATGGTCGGCGTCGTCGACAGCGGCACCGCTGTGAAGGCCCAGATCCCCGGGGTCAAGGTGGCGGGCAAGACCGGCACCGCCCAGAGTGCGACGAACCGTGCGCCGTACGCGTGGTTCGTGTCGTTCGCGCCCGCGGACAACCCGCGGGTGGCGGTCGCCGTGCTCGTTCAGGACGCCGGTGTCGCGCGCGACGCCATCTCCGGCAACGGGCTTGCCGCGCCGATTGCCAAAGCGGTCATGCAGGCGGTGATCAAATGAAAGCCCCGCTGAACCGCTACGAGATGAAGAGCCGGATCGCCACCGGTGGCATGGGTGAGGTGTGGCGCGCCCGGGACACCGTGCTCGGTCGCGAAGTGGCGGTGAAGGTGCTCAAGCCCGAGTACGCCGGCGATGCCACGTTCCGCACCAGGTTCGAGACCGAGGCCCGGCACGCCGCGTCACTGCACCACCCCAACATCGCCACCGTCTTCGACTTCGGTGAGGACGAACCCGAACAGGACGGTGGTCCTCCGCGGCCCTACCTGGTGATGGAGCTGGTGCCGGGCAAGCCGCTCTCCGACCTGATCCGGCGCGGACGGCCGATGGCACCCGAGCGGGTGCGCGACCTCGTGTCCCAGGCCGCAGCGGGCCTCGCCCAGGCCCATGCCGTCGGCATCGTGCACCGCGACATCAAGCCGGCCAACGTGCTGGTCACTCCCGACGGCCAGGTGAAGATCACCGACTTCGGCATCGCTCGGGCAGCCGACGGGGTGGCGCTGACCAGCACCGGCGAGGTCATCGGCACGCCGCACTACCTGTCCCCGGAGCAGGCCGAGGGGCGCCCGGCGACGCCGGCCAGCGACGTCTACGCGCTCGGCGTGCTGCTCTTCGAGTGCCTCACCGGGTCACGACCCTTCGCCGGCGACACTCCGGTCACCACGGCGCTCGCCCACGTGCGCGACCCGATGCCCGACCTGCCGGCAGACATTCCCCAGGACCTGGCCCGGGTGACCAGGCGTGCCCTCGCGAAGGATCCGGCCGAGCGCTACCCCGACGCGGCTGCGCTGGGCGCCGCCCTGGGCAGACAGGCGACCAACGACGCCACCCAGGTGCTGCCGCCACCGACAGCCGTCCTGGCGGCTTCTGCCGGGCCCGGAGCCGAACCCGTCTCGGAAACCGTTTCCGAACCCGTCTCCCAGCCCACCCCGGAGCCTTCACGCCGGCAACCGGCCGGATGGCTGCTCGCGTTGCTCGCGTTGCTGGGGGTGCTGGCGCTGGCCGTGGTGCTCGCCGTGGTCCTCAGCCAGCGCAGCACGCCGACCCCCACGAACGCCACCAACCCCACGGACCAACCGAGTCGCACCACACCCGGCTCGTCGGCGCCGCCCACCAAGGGGACGCCCACTGCCAGCACGAAGCCGGTGTCGAAGGCCAAGATCGTGCCCGGCGACTACGAGGGGCTGAGCACCGAGGCCGCCGAGGCGGAGCTGACCCGGCTCGGGTTCGCCGACGTACACACCGCCCCGCGCGCCAACCCGGGCGACCAGAAGCCCGACACGGTGGCCCGGATCTCCCCGACCGGCACGCTTGCCAAGGACACGCCGATCACCCTGGACGTCTGGGGCGTCGCGACTCCCTCACCGAGTCCCCCCGCTACGAGCCCTCCGTCGCCCACGGCAAGCCCTCCGAGCCCGGGAGCCAGCAGCAACCCCGCCGCCCGGAAGGGAAACGGACAAGCAACCGGGCCCGGACCTGCCAAGCAGCCCAAGGAGAAGAAGGCGAAGTGACCGACGCAGACCGGGTAGGTGGTCGCTACGAGCTCGCGGAGATGCTCGGGCGGGGCGGCATGGCCGAGGTGCGCAAGGGCACCGACGTACGGCTGGGCCGCACGGTGGCAGTCAAGCGGCTGCGCACAGACCTGGCCAGCGACCCGACGTTCCAGGCCAGGTTCCGTCGGGAAGCGCAGTCGGCGGCCTCCCTCAACCACCCCTCGATCGTGTCCGTCTACGACACCGGGGAAGAGTTCGTCGACGACGGCCCGGACGGCGAGGGGGTCGCCCAGCCCTACATCGTGATGGAGTACGTCGCCGGGCGGACGCTACGTGACATCGTGCGCGAAGGCCGCAAGATCCTGCCCGAGCGAGCCCTGGAGATCACCTCCGGAGTGCTGTCGGCGCTGGACTACAGCCACCGCGCCGGCATCATCCACCGCGACATCAAGCCCGGCAACGTGATGCTCACGCCCGTCGGCGACGTGAAGGTGATGGACTTCGGGATCGCCCGCGCCATGTCCGACGCGCACAGCACGATGACCCAGACCGCGGCCGTCGTGGGTACTGCGCAGTACCTCTCCCCCGAACAGGCCCGCGGGGAGACCGTCGACTCGCGAAGCGACGTCTACTCGACCGGCTGCCTGCTCTACGAGCTGCTCACCGGTCGGCCGCCCTTCGTCGGGGACAGTCCGGTCGCCGTCGCCTACCAGCACGTCCGCGAGCCGGCTCCGCCTCCTTCGACGCTCGACGACGAGATCCCGCCCGAGGTCGACGCGATCGTGATGAAGGCGCTGGCCAAGCCGCTGGCCGAGCGCTACCAGAGCGCGGCCGAGATGAAGTCCGACATCGACCGCTACCTGGCCGGCAAACCGGTGCACGCCTCGATCCCGGCCGCCGCAGCCGCGGCTGCGGCGACGTCGTACCTGCCGGCGCAGGGCGTCGGCTCGACCGCGACCGTCGCCGATGACGAGTACGACGAGCCTCGCCGCCGCTGGCCGCTGGTGCTGCTCGGGCTGTTGCTGCTCGCGATCCTTGCGGCGGCCGTCGTGATAGGGCCCAAGCTGCTCAACTCCGGCCCGGCCTCGGCCGTGGTGCCGTCGCTCACCGGCAAGAACCAGATCCAGGCCGAGCGTGCCCTTACCGAGGTCAAGCTGGTGCTGGGCAACGTCTCGGAGACCGCGAGCGACACAGTGAAGAAGGGAGATGTGGTCTCGTCGCAACCGAAGTCCGGCAGTGCTGTGAACCAGGGCAGCAAGGTCGACCTGGTGATCTCGCTGGGCAAGCCCGCGATAGACCTGCCGAACGTGATCGGAAGCACCAAGCAGACCGCCGGCGACAGGCTCAAGAAGCTCGGGCTCAAGGTCCAGCTCCAGAAGAAGGACTCCGGCCAGCCGGCGGACCAGGTGATCGGGACCAACCCGCCGGCCGGCGAGCGGGTGCCGGCGGGGTCCACGGTCAAGGTCTACTTCTCCGCCGGACCGCGCAAGGTCCCCGACGTGACCGGCAAGACCGAAGCCCAGGCGCGCAAGCTGATCACCGATGCCGGCTTCGAGCCCAGCGTCGTGCACGACTCGACGACCAAGGCCAAGAAGGGCAATGTCATCGAGCAGAGTCCCAAGCCCGGGACGCGGCAGACGAAGGGGTCCCCGGTGACGATCGTGGTCTCGACCTACGAGAAGCCGACCCCGACCCCGACCCCGACCCCGACCCCGACCCCGACCCCGACCCCGACCCCGACCCCGACGCCGACCCCGACCGAGACGCCGTCTGGGAGCCCCACAGGCACGCCGACCGGGACGCCCACCCCGTGAGCCGCACCGGGCCGGGGCTATCCCGCCTGGCTCAGCGGCTTGGCGTAGCGCAGCTCGAGGGTGCCCTCGTAGGCCGGCAGGCTCAACCGTCGTGAGCCGGCGACCGCGTAGCCGAGTCCGTACTGGTCCGCGACCGTGCGATAGGCGTCGATGTAGTCGGAGTGGTCGAGCGCGGCCTTGAGGTCGGTCGGGTTGCCGACCGCCGAGATGACGTACGGCGGGGAGTAGGGGACGCCGTGCAGGATCACGGTCGGGCCGACGCACTTGATCCCGGTCGTCGAGATGACGCGCTGATCCATGATGGTGATCGCCGTAGCGCCCCCCAGCCACAGCGCGTTGACCACCGCCTGGATGTCCTGCTGGTGGACCACCAGCGCTTCGGTCGGCGGCGTGCCATCGGCGATGGCACGGTTGATCACGTCATCGGGGGCGTCCATGAGCGTGACCGTGATCCCCGGCCCGCTGACCGGAGCCAGGCCCGCCGGGGCCCGAACCTTCTCTATCCGGGTCTGCAGCCGGGCGACCTCCTTGTCGCCGACCCCCGCCGAGAGCGCGTTGACCTCGTGGTTCAGGTCCGCGACCCGCTTCTGCACGGAGTCGGTGTCCACGCGCTGGTCGCGGACCAGGGTGCTCAGGTCCACCACGCTGCCCGCGCGCAGGTCGGAGCCCTGGGCGTCGATGCCACTGGTGATGAGCAGCGTCCCGGCCGCCGCGAAGCTGGCCAGGGCGAGGAGCCGCCAGGAGGCGCGCTTGGAGAGCCGCGACCTCCGGGGTCCACCCTTGGCCCGCGCCTGGCTGTGCTGCGCGTCGCGTTCGGTGTTCACGGAAGACTCCTGGGGGCTTCGAGGTCCGAAGAGGACATTGACTACGCTACCGACACATCCCGCACCATGACTGAGGAGCCACCCGTGTCAAAGCCCCGTGCCCGCCAGACCGACATCAAGGCAGCCAGCGGTTACGAGACATCCCTGGTCAGGTGCGCGATCGCGGTCGCCCTGGTGGTGATCGGCATCGCGTGGATCGCCGTCTACATCAACGTCGCGATGGACGCCGCGACGTACTCCAAGGGGTTGGGCCTGCCCAAGCCGAGCAACCCGATCCCGCCGATGGCCAGCCTCAAGGGCTACAACTTCCTGATCGGCTTCGGGCTGATCTTCCTCGGGCTCATCGTCTCCGCGGACAAGCGCACCCCCCTGGGCCGGGGCCAAGGCGTGGTGGTCGCGATGCTCGGCTGCTTCCTGATCGGCCTGGTCTGGGTCGTGGTCTTCTACTTCGTCGGCACCGAGACGAAGATCCCGCTGATGAGCAGCCTCGGCCAGAAGAACCTGATCCTCGGCGTGGCGTTCATGGCGGTCGGGTTCTCCTTCGCCACCAAGTGGGAGTAGCTGAGTTACACACCTGTAGTTACCCACAGAGTTTTCCCCAGCCTGTGGATCCCTGTCCGCGGACGTCATACCGATCGGCCGCTATGGCGACCGATCGGTATGACGTCAGGCGAGGGCGGCGGCGCGTACGACGATCGCCACCAGCGTGAGCAGCACGATCCCGCTGACTGCCGACCACTGGATCGGAGCACGGCGGGCCTTCGGTGCGTAGACGATCACCGCAGCGACCGCGGCACCACCGACCAGGCCGCCGATATGGCCCTGCCAGGAGATGTTGGTGCCGATGAAGAACGTGAAGACCAGGTTGAGCGCGATCCAGAACATGATCTGGCGACTGTCGGCGCCGATCTTGAGCGCCACCACGACCAGGGCGCCCATCAGCCCGAAGATCGCACCC
>JBBSVL010000158.1:0-6550 GCA_038233595.1 Propionibacteriales bacterium
ACCTGCTGCTCGCCAGGGTGACCCGCGGCGACCCGGCACGTGGGGTGTTCCGCTACCCGGCGCGGCTCGGCTACTGGCCGGCCTCGGTCGGGCTCTTCGGCTACGTCTGGCAGGAGCTGGTGAACCCGCAGTCCACGCTGCTGGGCTCGGTCCAGCTGTGGCTGGCGGTCTACGTCGCCGCGATGCTGTTCGGCTCGGCCCTGTTCGGCAACACCTGGTTCTCCAGAGCGGACCCGTTCGAGGTCTACTCCAGCCTGGTCGGCCGGCTTGCCCTGGTCGGACGCCGTGGCGACGGACGGCTGGTCTTCCGCAGCCCGCTGAGCGGCCTGGACGGCGTCCGGGTCCGCCCGGGCCTGGTCGCGGTGCTGAGCGTGCTGTTCGGCAGCACCGCCTTCGACAGCTACAAGGACAAGCTCAGCTGGCTGGACTTCGTGGACCGGCAGTCGATCCCTCCCGAGCTCACCAACACCCTGGGCCTGCTCACGTTCTGCCTGGTGGTGGCGGTGACCTTCTCCCTGGCCGCGATGGCCACTCACTCTCAACGGGGGTCCTCGACCGGTCTGCCGCGCTCGGCCCTGCCTGGTCGGCTGGTGCACTCCGTGGTGCCGATCGTGGTGGGCTACATGACGGCGCACTACCTGTCCTACTTCGTCGAGCAGGGGCAGACCACGCTGATCCAGCTCAGCGACCCGATGGTGCGCGGCGACAACTACCTGGGTACGGCGAACTGGACGATCGACTACTGGTTGTCGGGGCACCCCTCGTTCCTGGCCACCACGAAGGTGCTCGCGGTCGTGGCCGGCCACATCACCGGTGCCATCGCCGCCCACGACCGGGCCCTGAAGCTGCTGCCCAGACGGCACCAGGTCACCGGCCAGCTCGGGATGCTGCTGATCATGGTCGCCTACACCGGCACCGGGCTCTACCTGCTCTTCGGAAGCTGAGCGCGACGCCGGCCCACCCGTGACCGGCCGCGGGTCGAGGCCCCGACCGACTGCGGAAGCACCACGTCGACGAGACCGGCCACAGCCCTACGAAGGGCCGAGTCGCCGGTCTCGGTGAGCGCCTTCCCGGACACCAGCGCCTTGTCGCAGGCCAGACCTGAGGGGGCGGCGGGCAACGCGCTGCTGTCGAGAGAGGAGCCGGTCCGCGGGTCTAGCAACGTGCGCGACGCGATGTTCGACAGGAGTACGAGGAGTGCCAAGGTTGGCCTATGGGGCATTGGCTGCGCTGTGTTCAACGGTGCTGTTCACCGCGGGCTGCACGACCACGGAGACCCCCAGCGCGCATTCGTCCAAGACGACGTCAACCGCCGGAAGCCCGATTTCCAGGTCCGGCGGGTGTCATCCCTCACGCCCAACAGTGAACGGGATGCCGACATCAGGCGCGTCGTGAAGCGGATCTCCCGACGGTGTCATCCGATCGACAGACGCCCGTCATCTCAGCCGGTCGTGCTTGTGCACCAAGCATCGCTCCTCCGCGCGTGGGGGCGGCGCTCGCGTCGACTAGACCGTTTCGGCGGTGAACGGTGAGCACTCAACGATGGGAGCGTGATCACTTTTGAAGGACTGGGCGCCTGATCAGGGGCTGGCTGCTTCGGGGACGCCTCGCTGGTCAACACACCTGCTCACTCTCGATCGCGACGACACCGCAACACCCGACCCCACCGGCACGGTCCCCCGGATCGAGCCTTCGGTCAGTCTCAGGACACCGCTGCCCTGCGCACCTCCCGGCGGGGCATACTTTCGTCTGCGCCCCGGCTCGCCAGTCCGACCGGCCCACCAGTCCGACCGGGATCCGGCCGCGAACCACCCACGCACCTCGCAAACCGGCCACAGGGAGGCGCTTCATCATGTTGAGAACGCACAACACGCGCAGCAGCACCGCCCACGATGGCGCCGCCCCGACCCCCGGGTCGGTGATGACCTGGCCGCTCGACGGCACCCCCATCCGGTCACCGTGGCGGCTGCTCGCAGCGATCGGCGCGGTGACCGAGGCGGCCGCGCACATCCCTGTCACCGAACAGCACCTGACCGAGGCGCCCTACATCGGCGTGGGATTCGTCCTGCTCACCGTCGCCGGCTTCCTGTTGGCCGTCCTGCTGCTCACCGCCGACACCCCCGTCGTGTGGACCTCCACCCTGGTCGTCTCAGCGCTCGCCCTGCTCGGCTACCTCCTCAGTCGCAGCGTCGGCCTGCCTCAGATTCATGACGACATCGGCAACTGGACAGACCCACTCGGCGAGGTCGCCATCATCGGCGACGCGATCATGCTCCTCACCGCACTCGCCAGCCGCCGCAGCAGCAAGCCAGCTGAGAACCACTGACCCCCGCGAACAAGTCCAGCCCAGGAGCCGGCCCGTCGACGACGCGGTCGAGACGGATGGCCTGTTCTGACTGACCGGCCCTCACGGACGGACGGGGTGAGCGCCCGGCCCCGATGACGCATCTTCGACCGGGCGCCGGGGACCACCCACACGGTGACCGGTCCATCAGACACGATCGATCGATCGGCTACTGAAACGTGCCGCTGGCGCCGAGGGTCGAGGGCCGAGCGGAGGCGGTCGCGTCATGGGCGGTCGACTCGGTAGATGTAGTGCAGTGGATCGTCCACCGGATTGTCCGGCGACATCGCGCCTTCAGCGATCCGCTGCAGGCCAGCCTTCTCTAGCGCGCGCCACGACGCGGTGTTCGCCCGCTACGGGGTGTTGGTAACGGTGCTGTCACCAGCCGCAATCCGTGAGCGGGTCCGTACCGCGGCGAGCGGATGGTGATTGATCGATGGCTCAGGTCGATGCGGCGGTGATGATGGCGACGCGGAGGTACTGGTACACCGTCTCGCGGCTGACGTTGAACTCGCGAGCCAACGCAGACTTCGGTTCTCCGTCGGCAGCACGTCGGGCGAGCTCGCCGACCTGCTCAGTCGTGAGTGCCTTTCGGCGGCCGCGGTAGGCGCCACGCTGTTTGGCGAGAGCGATGCCTTCGCGTTGGCGTTCACGGATCAGGGCGCGTTCGAACTCGGCGAAGGCACCCATGACCGAGAGCAGCAGGTTGGCCATCGGTGAGTCCTCCCCGGTGAAGGTGAGCTGTTCCTTGACGAACTCAACGCGCACGCCTCGGGCGGTGAGGACTCGGACGATGGCGCGCAGGTCGTCGAGGTTGCGGGCGAGGCGGTCCATCGAGTGCACGATGACGGTGTCGCCGTCGCGCACGAACCCGAGCAATGCCTCGAGCTGGGGGCGGGCCGCGTCCTTGCCGGAGGCGCTGTCGGCGAAGGTCTTGTCGAGTGCGATGCCGTCGAGTTGCCGGCCCAGATTCTGGTCCAGGCTGCTGACCCGGGTGTAGCCGACCCGTTGTCCGGTGATGGCGTCCTCCTGTCCGAAGTGTCAGGTTGGAATCTAAGAGCCTGGCAAGCAGGTGTCAATCAATGCCGACCAGGGCCCTACCTGGACGTCTCAGGGCGCGGTCGCCTGACGTCGGGTTGGGGTGTACTCCAGATCAACACTGTTTCGTGGACGGCGCATGATCGCCGTTATCTGGTGGCTCGCGGTCGCATCGCGGCGGTGGTGGTGAGGGCGGCGAGCATCCAGGCGGCGGCGTTGCTGAAGGCGACGGTGGGCGAGACGAGCGCCCAGAGCAGGCCGGCGACGAGGGTGGCGCCGAGGTCGCCAACGGCTTGGACCAGGCCGAGCACGCCGAACCCGTTGCCGCGCAGGTGGTCGGGCAGGGCATGGGCCACGACGGTGGATTCGGCCGTTTCGGCAAACCCGATCCCGACCCCGGCGAGCAGGAAGCCGGCCAGCAGCACGGGCCAAGCGTGCTGGTCCCAGGCGAAGACGGCGTAGCCGGCGACGTAGACCGCTGCGCCGGCGCCGAAGACCAGCCGGGGGTTGAGCCGGTCGGCGAGCTGACCACCGCCGAGCGCGGCGGCCGTGGCTGCGGCGTTGTGGGCGGCGTAGAGCAGGATCGCCAGGCTGGTGGCGGCGGTGAGGTCGCGATGGCCGGTGTGCAGCAGATCGGTGGCGCGCAGGATCAGCAGGGTGCTGGCCAGGTTGCCCAGTTCGAACAGCGCAGCCGGGGTGAGCGCCCGGGCGAGGCCGGCGTGGCGCAGCTCGCGCAGGTTCAGTGAGAAGGTGCGCCGGGCGACCGGTTGACTCAGGGTGCGGCGTGCTTCGCGGGCGGCGAGGGCAATCGCGACTGCGGCGAGGATGCCGGGAATGATGGCGAGCAGGATCGCGTGCCGAACCCCGACGAGCCCGATCAGGCCGGCGCCGGCCAGTGGGCCGATGATCGCGCCGGCGTTGTCGCCGGCCCGTTCCAGTCCGAACGCGCGACCGTAGCTGCGCTTGTCCACCAGGGAGGTGAGCAGGGTGTCTCTGGCTGGGGAGCGGATGCCGCGCGACATCCAGGCCACTGCCCGCAGGATCGCGACCTGCCACACCGCGGTCGTCAGCCCGATCGCGGCGGTGGCCAACGCGGTGCCCAGATAGCCGCCGGAAGCTAGTCGGGCGCGGCGGCGCGGGTCGTTGGACAACGGTCCGCCGGCCAGTTTGCTGACTCCGACCAGCGCGTCGGAGACACCTTCGATCGCCCCGAGCGCTCCTGGGCCGGCGTGCAGTGTGGAGGTCAGGAAGGTGGGCAGCAGGCTGGTGGCCAGCTCGTGCCCGGCGTCGCTGAACAACGATGCCGCACCGACCCCGACCACTCCTGGGGTCATCCATGTCGGCGGTGTCTCGCCGGCTGCGCCGCTCGGTTCGCCCCTCTGGCCTGCAGCCGGCGGCACGGACACTCACGATCCCTTCGCACACCTGAAGGCTGACGGCGCAAGGCCCAGGCGAGATCCACGAACTCGGCCCATGCCGGGACGCCAGGCGCTGAATCTATCGGCACCAATGCGGCCGACCCTACCGGCCGCTCTGCCGGCGAGATGCCGGTGGTGCGGGGTTGACCCTGGAGTCCGCGTAGAGCCTGTCGGTCGAGCCAGATGGCACTTCGTGACACGTTCGGCTTGCGGACGGGCATGGACCAGAGCATCGGGCCTCGGCCGCATTGCGCCTTGACAGTTATTCGCGGTATGACGCGGCGAGCTCGCCTAGGGTCTCTACAAATTGTAGAGGCTGCCGCGAAGGAGACCGATCCAATGTCGATGAACAACGGTTGGCTGCCCACCTCGGTTGAGGCGGGATGGATCGCGATCTACCTCTGTGTCCTCCTCGCGCACGCTCACCACGCCTGGAACCTCAGCGGCCGAGACCGGCTCTGGCACATCAGTCACATCGTGATGAGCCTGGGCATGATCGACATGTTCTGGCCCACAAACAGGCCCGTCGGCGAGCGCGCCGGCGAGGTCGTTTTCGCCCTCGCCAGTGTCCTCGCCCTCGCAGTCGGCGTCCACGCCGCCCTGCACGCCATGGGCTGGCGAGCCTGGGTCCCCTCGACCGTCGACCTCACGGGCATGGTCTACATGTTCGCGATGATGTCGCATCGAACCGCCGGGCTCACCCTCGTCTTCGTGGCGTGGTCGCTCCTCGAGGCCATCCTCTGGGCCAGCGGCTACGCCTTCCTCGCATTGCGTCTCGACCCCTCGGACGCGGCGTCGGTCGACCCACACGGAGCCGGCACCTCCCCGGGGATCAACATTGTCCAAAGCCCCGCCACCTCCCCAAGCCCCACCACGACGCTCGCACGCGCTACGACTCCCGCCACGGTCGCCGGCGCAGACCACGGCTGGAACCTGCGCCTCACGCTGACCGCCATGACGCTCGGCATGGCCTACATGTTCCTCGCCATGCAGTACGGCATGGCGGGCATGGGGCACATGACCGGCATGTGACGCCCTGGGCGCGATCCCGTCGTCTCCGCCGCCGGGCAGGTGTCGTGGCCAGGCGGCGATCGGCCGCTGATGGGCTACCGCACGGACATCGTGACGCGGGCGAACTCTTGCTGCCACGCGGCCCATGGTCGGCCGGGCGTGGAGAGCATTCGAGCGTGGGTGTGCCAGGTCGAATGAGGTGCCATGACTGTGTGTGATCCTCCTGCGGGTGGGCGTCCCGAAGCCCTTGACATCAAGGTTGTCGTGGCGAGATTGGTCATCGTCGTACCTCTTCTGCTTGATAGGATGGGTCCGGCACGTAGCGGTCGGGCAGGGCGGACAAGCCAGTGATGGGCGCCTTCTTGCGCAGGCTCCTATTGAGGGCACGCCACCCGGCCGCTCGCGTGCCAAGCGGCGCCACCCACCAGGTCGACGAATCGATCCAAAGACAGCAGCTTCGCGTCGGGCTATCGGTGAGTCAGACCAAGTGGGCGGCGCCGACTACATCCTCACTGGCTACCGGAGCACGTTCGGTCTACGGCCACCATGATGCGGCAGCCCCTCACCTGTGGGGGTCACCGTCGGCGCGCCGACGCTCACTGATCGGTCGCTGTCCCCGGACGGGGCGTCAGATGTCGTTCCCGAGTTAAACTCGAGGTCATCGCGGCCCGGCCTGCGACTACCTGATCAACACCAACGAGGGCGAGGTCGATCGTACCTACTCCCACCTGCTCGGCGT
>JBBSVL010000159.1:0-6545 GCA_038233595.1 Propionibacteriales bacterium
CCGGTGACCTGGTACGACGGGCACATCACCTGATTGCCGTCGTGACCATGCTGCCGGCACTTGCCCACCCCGACGCACCTGGTCGTCGCCTGCGCGAACGACCCGTTGTCGTCGGGATAGGAGAAGTGCAGATCCTGGGTGCTCATCGGCGACCAGTGCGAGCCGAGCCGCAGGTCCTGGTCCATCCGGTGCGGCGCCACCAGCTTGCCGGGGTTCATCAGGTCGTCGGGGTCGAAGACTGCCTTGAGCTCGCCGAAGGCACGCATCACAGTCTCGCCGAACATCTTCGGCAGCAGCTCGGCTCGCGCCTGCCCGTCGCCGTGTTCACCAGAGAACGAACCGTCGTAGGACACGGCGAGATCGGCCGCCCTCTCCATGAAGCGGCGGTAGGTGGCGACCCCGTCGGCCGAGTAGAAGTCGAACGGGGTCCGCGTGTGCACGCACGCCTGCCCGAAGTGTCCGTACAGCGCAGGGGAGCTCTCCGACTTGTAGCCGAACTCCTCATAGAGCTCGAGCAGGTCGCGCAGGTAGTCACCGAGCCGGTCGGGGTGGACCGCGGAGTCCTCCCACCCCGGCCAGGTGTCTGGCCTCCCCGGCATGTGCGCGGTCGCCCCGAGCCCGGACTCGCGGACCTGCCACATCTGGTCCTCTCGCTCGGGGTCGTCGAAGACCTGGGCGTACGGCTCGTGCTCGGTGTCCGCCAGATCGTCCAGGAGCGCCTGGGCAGCCGCGTCGGTCTCCTCCACGGAGTCGCCGCCGAACTGCACCATCAGGTAGCCGGAACCGTCGGGGAGCTCCCGCAGCCCCTGCGAGTTCATCTGCTTGACCTGCTCGTCGTGGATCAACCTGCGGTCCACGCCCTCCACCGCGACCGGTAGATGCGGCAGGATCTTCGGCACCGCGTCCGCTGCCGTGGCGATGTCGGGGTAGCCGAGCACCACCAGGGTCCTCGCGGCGAGCACCGGCACCAGCTCCAGCTCCGCTCGGAGCACGGTGACCAGGGTGGACTCACTGCCCACCAGGGCCCCGGCCACGTCGAAGTGATGCTCGGCGAGCAACGAGTCCAGGTTGTAGCCAGACACCCGGCGCGGGATGTCCGGGAAGGCGGACCGGATCGCGTCGCCGTACTCGTCGCGGATCCGGCGCAGCGACCGGTAGATCGCGGCCTTGCGGTCGCCGCGACGCTCGATCTGCTGGTACTCCTCATCGGTGGTCTCACCGCACCAGAACCTGGTGCCGTCGTGCAGCAGCACCTCGAGCCTGGCGACGTTGTCGACCACCTTGCCGGTGCGTTGCGCGGTGCTGCCGCAGGAGTTGTTGCCGATCATTCCGCCCAGCGTGCAGTTCATGTGAGTCGCCGGCCTGGGCCCGTACTGCAGGCCGTGCTCGACCAGCTGCTCGTTGAGCCGATCCAGGACGATGCCGGGCTCGACCACGCACGTGCGGTTCTCGGCATCGACCGAGACGAGCGCCTGGCAGTACTTGACCCAGTCGATCATCACCGCCGCGTTCGTGCCCTGTCCGGCCAAGCTGGTGCCGCCACCTCGGGAGACCACCGGTATCTGGTGCTCGTGGCAAACGGCCACCGCCTCGGCTCCGGCCTCCACACTGCGCGGGACTACCACCCCGATCGGCGGTTGCCGGTAGTTCGAGGAGTCGGTGGAGTACGCCGCACGGGTGCCGGCGTCGAACCGGACCTCTCCGTCCACCCGAAGACCCAGGTCGCGCTCGAGATCGGCGACGACCGTCCGCGACACGGACACTGGTGCTCCTTCCGAGGTGTTACTGGTCGTGGTCAGGCCGGGTCGTCGCCGACGAGGTCCTCCTGGATGTCCTCCAGGCTGCGGTCCTTGGTCTCGGGCACCCGGAAGGCGAAGAAGATCACCGAGGCCACCGCCAGCACCGCGTACAGGAAGAAGACGCCCTGTCGGGTGATCGCGCCGCTGAGGGTCAGGAAGGTCTGGGCGACCAGGAAGTTCGCGCCCCAGTTGAAGATTGTGCACACCGACATCGCCGGTCCTCGTACGCCGACCGGGAAGATCTCGGAGATCATCAGCCAGAACACCGGGCCGAGTCCGATCGCGAAGGAGGCGATGAACAGCATCAGCCCCGCCAGGGCCAGCCAGCCGTAGTCGTGCTGCAGCGTCGCGCTGGAGAAGTAGACGCCGAGCACCAGAAGCCCGAGCAACAGCCCGACGGTGCCGGTGAGCAGCAGCTTGCGTCTGCCGAGCCGGTCCAGCAGCAGCACGGCAACGATGGTGAAGACCAGGTTCGTGACGCCGACCAGGATCGTGGCGGCGAGCGCCGCGCTGTTGGACAGGCCGGTGTCGGACAAGATCGTCGGAGCGTAGTAGATCACCGTGTTCACCCCGACGAACTGCTGGGCGAGCGCCAGGCCGATGCCGATCACCAGCATCGGGCGGATCCGGACCTTCAGCAGGTCGCGGACGGAGGCGCCCTTCTCCTTCTCGTTGGCCTCCTCGATGTCGGACATCTCGGCATCGATGTCCGCGTCCTCGTCACCGGCGCGCAGACGCGTCAAAACGTCCCGTGCCTGTTCCTTGTCTCCGTGCAGGGTCAGCCAGCGTGGGGTCTGCGGGACGGTGAGCATGCCCACGGCCAGGACAGCTCCCGGGATCGCTGCGACACCCAACATCCAGCGCCACTGGTCGGTGAAGTCCTTGAAGGCGTAGTTCACCAGGTAGGCCAGCAGGATCCCGGACACGATCGCGAGCTGGTTGAACGAGACCAGTCCCCCCCTGACCTTGGGCGGTGAGACCTCGGAGATGTAGAGGGGTGCCACGAACGAGGCGGTCCCGACCGACAGGCCGAGGATGAAGCGGAACCCGATCAGCATCTCGGCGTTCACCGAGAAGGCACAGCCCAGGGCGCCGACCACGTAGACGGAGCCCGAGATCACCTTGGTCCACTTGCGGCTGATGCGGTCGGCCAGGTATCCCGAGATCAAGGCTCCGAACATCGCGCCGAGCAGGAGCACCGCGACGATCGCCTGCTGCTCGAAGGTGCCGGCGTGCAGATCCTTCTTGATGTAGAGCAGGGCACCGGAGATGACGCCGGTGTCGTAGCCGAACAGCAGGCCGCCGATCGCGGCGATCACCGACACCCGGATCAGCAGCGCGTTCCCGGTCCGGGTCAGCTCACCTACGAAGCCCGGCACGTCAGCTCCGCCGTTCGCGTTGTGCCCGGACCCGCTCGCGCAGCGGAGCGCCACCGGGAACCCGGGCCAGCACCCACCAAGCCAACGCGTCCCGACGATGGTCGTGCAACGGCGGCGGCACCGATCCATGCCGCAGGTCGAGCCAGCCGAAACCGGCCCAGAGCGATGCGACCGCCGCGTCGGTGAGACTCGCCGAGGCCCGACGGCGATCCGCGGCTGCGAGCCCGAGCGCCGAGGCCGCGTGTGCAACGTCGACCCAGACACCCATCGCCAGCACCTCCGGACTCGGGTGCACGCCGGAGAGGACCGCTTGGGCGAGCTGTCGGGCACCCAGGATCCGCGCGATCACCAGGCTCTTGCGATCCACCTCGATCCGGTGCAGCGTCTCCAGGGTCCACCGCGGCGCGAAGAGCATCGACCCACCCCAGGCCGCCCTGGCGATCTCGATCCTGCGCACCGACATCTCAGCCTCGCCCCCACGAGCGCATCGTCTTGGCGGCGGCCAGGGTGAGCACGCCCGCCATGCCTGCTGTCGTACGCCGGTGCCGGGCGACGAACGACACCGGGTCGTGCTCCCACGCGCTGTCGGAGAAGGACCCGCGTGCACCACGGTCCTCCTCCATGTCCTGGGCGTCGAACACGTTGGACCCCCACCGAGGGAGGTCCTGGTCGGTCTGCTGCCCCTGCACCCCGGTCTTGGCCAGATACCAGTCCAAAAACAGCGGCGCCACCCGGTTGCCCAGCACCGTGTAGGCCGTGGAGACGCCGACCCACATGTTGCGCCGGGGATGTTCAGCCGAGAACCGGATCGAGCGCGCACAGATCTCAGGCTGCACGATCGGCGGCACCGGCTGTGGGTGGCCCTCCATCTTGTTCAGGTTCCAGCCGAACTGCGTGGTGTTCACCCCGGGTAGCGTCACCAGTCCGATCGTGACGTGGCTCCCGGTGGCTCTCAGCTCGGTGATCAGCGATTCGGTGAAGCCCTTGATGGCGTGCTTGGCCCCGCAGTACGCCGACTGCAGCGGGATGGAGCGGTAGGCCATCGCCGAGGAGACGTTGACGATCGCGCCTCGGTCGCGCTCGCGCATCAGGCGGAGGGCGGCGCGGGTGCCGTTGACCTGCCCGTAGTAGGTCACCTCCGTCATCCGCTCGTACTCCTGCACGCTGGTGTCCCAGAACCAGGCGAGCGAGCCGGCGAACGCCACATTCACCCAGACCGCGATCGGCCCGAGCTCGCTCTCGACCCGATCGGCGGCCGCCTCGACGGCGTCGGCCTGGGCCACGTCGACGGGAACGGCCAACCCGCGCTGTCCGGCCCGCTCCACGTCACCCACGGCGGCAGCGAGCCCGGCCTGTCCTCGCGCCAGCACCGCCACGTCGTACCCTGCAGCGGCGAACTCACGGACGGTGGCACGACCCACCCCGGCACTGCCCCCGGTGATGACCGCGATCTTGGGACTCTGTGACATGCGCCCTCCTTCGATCCGTGGTCCGCGCCAGTCCTGAGCGCGGCTGACTGACTTTCGGTAACCACTTCGACCGCTCCCAAACCGCTGCAGACTGTGGTCACGTCGTCTGACGCCGTGCCGCTGCCTCAGACCGACCCGTGCACACCGGATTCAGCCCTGCACCCTGGCATCACGACGTGTCCAGATAACAGGGAGCTCCACGAACATGGCCAGCTCTTCTGAACAGGAATCTCCCGACCGCGACGGTCAGGTCGTAGGCCGAGGCGCCGATGGTGGTGATGGTTGAGGTCATCGGGCGCCGGCGGCGACCTCATCGACGACGGCGCCGGCTTCTGGTGGTTATGCCCTTCGAGTCGTACTCCGAAGACATTCCCACCCCACCTTCGTTGCTTCTCTCGCGTCAGATCACCCGGATCGCACTGCCCGAATCGTCAGGTCAGCATCCTCTCCGACCGGGGTACGGAGACGAGGGTCAGTCGCCTTGTGTCGTGTCTGTCGCTGGTCCTTCCGGCGTAGCACCACCCTCGCTCGACCAGTCCCCATCTCCTTCACGTGCAGGTGGCTCTGATGCCGTCTCCTCCTCGTACCTCTCCGTCGTCTCAGTTGCCGGCTGATTTTCACCTGGTGTCGTTGACATTCATGGGCGGTACCCACGACATGCGGATCCATGCCGGCCCATCGAGGCACCGACCCTGAGGAGGCGGTGCAACATGCGAGGTCTCGCTCGCGGCCCTTGCGGTGCGCAACCAGAGGTAGCGCGGATGGCGCGGCAGGTCGCGAGGGATCCTCGCAGTCGCTCAGTACCAAGGTGTTCCGACGTCAACCCCCAGCTCTACGGAGTACCGCTGACCGGGCCTGCACATCGTGTGCTGTCGAGGTAGCCGACCATCCGGGTCGACAGGCCTGTCGCCCGGCGCAGGTCCGGGGAAGCATCTGCGGGCGTGCTGGTGGGCAAGCCTGCCAACGTGTCTCCGAGCTCGGGTGCAAGAGTCTGGGTGAGCTGTTTGCAGATGTGCGCCGCGTCGCGGACAACGCGGGGCTCGACTGTCCACAGCGCTTCGAAACGCCGTTCGGCATCGAGCACACCTTGCTGCCCCGGGTACTCCGAGCCGGCCAGGCAGGCGGGGTAGTCCGCGCAGAGGCCGACGCGGTGCGCGTGGTGGCCAGCGAACACGGGCGCACCCACGACGCCGAGGCATGGTTTCGCGTCGACGCCGCGAACCGGCACCTGGACTGCGGGGCAGAAGGCCCCAGCAACTACCACGGGCAGCTCGACATCGTCGGGGACGCGACCAGCTCGAGGATGACGGTGTCGCTGCACACCGAACGTGCCGACGCCGATGCCGGCCCCAGAACATCGAAACGGGTATCCGCAAGACCCTCGCATCCATCAAGTCTCTGGTCGAGTCCGGTGCCGCACCCGGCCCGACGACCCCGTAGCCACCAGTCCCGCGACCGGCGAGCACGGCACAGCAAAGCACCCGGACGTCCGGTGGCCAAGGAGCGTCCTGATCGGGTCAGCGACGGCACGGTCGCCGCCCTCGGCAAGCTGTCTTCCGCGTTCGAGACCGTGGAAAGCGCGCGAGGCATGCTCTACCAGTTCCATCGGATGAGCGGCAGTGCCGACCTCAGCCTGCAAGAGGCTGTTCAAGATCTGCGCGACGCTGGACACGGCGATCTCGCCAACGAGATCAGCGAGTGTCTGGTGGGGCGCGACGTCATCCCCGGCTCTTGGACCGCGCGCGGTCGGCTCGGCGACGTGCCGGTCCCCGCGCGCACGTGGTGGTAGACGGTGTCGACCAGGGTGCCGTCCACGTCGAGGACGATGGTGTCGACGTCGGTCCGGGTCGGTTCGTGCACCGTCTGCTCCTCTTGGCCGCGATCGTGAGAGTCCGTCA
>JBBSVL010000160.1:0-6544 GCA_038233595.1 Propionibacteriales bacterium
CGCCACGCAGATGCCGGTGCCCGACACCGGCAGCATCCGGGGCGACCTGCGACAGAGGTTCACCGACGTCATCGAGTTCAACAACTCCGATCCCGGCAGGGCATATCTGCGCACCTTGATCGCCGAGTCGGTCCGCGACCCACGCATCGCGGCCCTCTACCGCGCAGCGAACGACCAGGTCGAGGCGGGCGTCCGTGAGATGTTCGCGCGCGGGATGAGCCGTGGCGAGGTGCGCCCCGACGCCAACGTCGACGCAGCCGCCCAGGTCCTCGCCGGCATCCTCCTGCTGCGCACGATCGCCGCGGTGCCGGTGCCGGCCGCGGAGGACGTCGACAGCCTCGTCGACCTGGTGCTGACCGGCGTCACCGCCTGACAGTCCGTCCGAAGGTGCATCGACCAACCACCCGAGCAGGCAGAAGTCGCCCAGTGAGCCATTTCGGGCCTTCACCGAAGAGTTCTGCCTGTGCGTGTGGTAGTCCTCGCAGCTGGTCCGGTCGGTCACTAGGTCGTGCAGCAGCGCAGCGTTCTTGACGGTCGCCCGCTCGGTCGGGAAACCACTTCGACCACAGTTGACGAACTGCCGTGGTCAGGTCTCGCCGAGCAGCGCGTCCACGAACGCTTCGGTGTCGAACGGCGCCAGGTCGTCCGCACCCTCACCCAGACCCACCAGCTTGACCGGAACACCCAGCGAGCGTTGCACCGCGATCACGATGCCGCCCTTGGCCGATCCGTCCAGCTTGGTGAGCACGATCCCGGTCACGTCGACGACCTCGCTGAACACCCGGGCCTGGGTCATCCCGTTCTGGCCGGTCGTGGCGTCGAGCACCAGCAGCACCTCGGTCACCTGCGCCTGCCTCTCGACCACACGCTTGACCTTGCCCAGCTCGTCCATCAGGCCCGCCTTGTTCTGCAGCCGGCCTGCGGTGTCGACGATCACCGTGTCGACGGAGCGCTCCACGCCTTGTCGTACGGCGTCGAAGGCCACGCTCGCCGGGTCACCGCCCTCGGGGCCACTGACCACCTCGACACCGACACGCTCGCCCCAGGTGGTCAGCTGCTCGGCGGCGGCCGCACGGAACGTGTCGGCCGCGCCCAGCAGCACCGTCTTGTCCTCGGCCACCAGGATCCGGGCGAGCTTGCCGACCGTGGTGGTCTTGCCGGTGCCGTTGACGCCGACCATCAGCACGACGCCGGGCTTGCCCTCGACACCGGACACACCGAGCCGGCGGTCCAACGACGGGTCGACCAGGGTGACCAGCTCTTCGCGCAGCACCTCGCGCACCGACGCCGACGCACTGCCCTCCACCCGCAGCCGGGTGCGCAGCCGGGCGACCAGCTCCTGGGTCGGACCGACGCCCACGTCGGCGGTGAGCAGGGCGTCCTCGATGGACTCCCAGGTGTCCTCGTCGATCCGGTCGCGGGACAGCAGCGCCAGCAGGCCGCGACCCAGGCCACCCTGCGAGCCCGCCAGCCGCTGCCGGAGCCGGACCAGCCGGCTGGCCGCCGACTCCGGACGTTCGAGCGTCGTCGTGCCCGCCGGCGGCACACCGTCGATCGTGCCCGGGTCGGTGGTCTCCGGATCGGTCGACGCGTCGGGGCGTCCCGTGATCACCGGCCCCTCGGGCCGGGGCGGCGTCGCAGGCTTGCGTCGGCCCCGGGTGAGGGCGACCAGCCCGACCAGGCCGGCGAGGAGGATCGCGAGAACCGCGATCAGGACGATCAGGGTGAGAACGGTCACCGGCGCACCCGGTCCCCGTCGACCATCGGGATCGAGTCGGCGGCCGACCTCATGGCCTCACCGAGCACGGGTACGACGGGCATCTCCTCCCCGCGGTGCGGGTACGCGACGTACAGCACCACGAGTCCGGCCACCACGAGGGTCAGGAAGAGAAGAACCAGCAACCACAGCATCAAAGAGAGCACCTTGCGTCGGGGAGAAGTCCGAGAGTACCGGCCGGTCTCACGACAACAACAACGGCTCTACGGCCTCTCGCACCACGTCTGGGATCGGTGTCACCATGCGACCCGGGTCGGTGTTGTCGACGTAGACGTGGACGAAGCGTCCCTCCGCGCAGGCGTGCGCGCCGTCATTAGCGGGATCACCCTGGAACAGGCCGATCCGGTAGATGACCGAGGACCTGCCGATCCGCTCGACCACGAGGCCCAGGTCGACCGGTGCCGGGTAGCCCATCTGGCGGAAGTAGCGACACGAGACCTCGGCCACGACCCCGATCTCCGGCAGCGACCGGATGTCCTGGCCGAGGGCATCGGCCAGGTGCGCGTTGACCGCGGTGTCCATCAGCTCGAAGTAGCGGGCGTTGTTCATGTGCCCGTAGACGTCGTCGTCGGCCCAGCGCGTGGTCGCCAGCCGCCAGCTGACGTAGTCGGCGCGGGTGGGTGGGTGGGTGACCACTACACAGTTTCCCGCAGCCGCTGGCTGATCACTGTCGAGACGCCGTCGCCGCGCATAGTCACGCCGTAGAGGGCGTCACCGACCTCCATGGTCCGCTTCTGGTGGGTGATCACCAGCAGCTGGGAGGTCTCGTGCAGCTCCTCGTAGATCTCCAGCAGCCGCCCGAGGTTGGTGTCGTCGAGGGCGGCCTCGACCTCGTCGAGGATGTAGAAGGGCGACGGGCGGGCCTTGAAGAGGGCCACCAGGAACGCCACGGCGACCAGCGAGCGCTCTCCTCCGGAGAGCAGCGAGAGCCGCTTGACCTTCTTCCCTGCGGGACGGGCCTCGACCTCCACCCCGGACGCGAGCATGTCGCTGGGCTCGGTCAGCACCAGCCGGCCCTCACCACCGGGGAACAGCCGCGAGAAGGTCGTGTCGAACGCCGCGCTCACGTCGGCGTACGCCTCGGTGAAGACCTGCTCCACCCGCTCGTCGACCTCGCGGACGATGTCGAGCAGGTCCTTGCGGGTCTTGCGGAGATCCTCCAGCTGTTCGGTGAGGAACTTGTGGCGTTCCTCCAGCGCGGAGAACTCCTCCAGCGCCAAGGGGTTGATCCGGCCCAGCTGGGCAAGGGCGCGTTCGGCTGCGCGGAGCCGCTTGGTCTGCTCCTCACGGTCGTACGGCGTCGGCTCCGGGGTGGGCTCGCCCTCGGCGACCTCGGCCGTGGAAGGCACCACGTTGTCCGGGCCGTAGTCGGCCACCAGTCCCTCGGCGTCGAGCCCCAGCTCGTCGAGTGCCCGCTCCTCGAGCTGCTCGATCCGCATCCGCTGCTGGGTGCGGGCCATCTCGTCGCGGTGAGCGGAGTTGACCAGCTCGTCGACCTCTCGGGCGTGCGCCCGGAGCTGGTCGCGGGTGCGGGTGAGCTCCTGCTCGCGACCGGACCGGCCGTCCTCGACCCGGGTGCGCTCGACGGTCGCGGCGGTGATCGACTCCTCCAACCGGGCAAGTACGACGGCCACACCGGTGGCTACGGCGGCAGCGACCTGACCCTCGCGGGCGACCCGCTCGCGGCGGGCGATCTCGCGGGCCCGGGAGTCGCGTTCGGCCTGCGCCTGGCGACGTAGCCCCTCTGCCCGACCCTGCAGCGCACGGGCCCGCTCCTCGGTGGTGCGCAGCGCGAGGCGGGCGTCCATCTCGGCCTGCCGCGCTGTACGGGCCGCGTCGGCGAGCTGTTCGCGGACGGTGGTGTCCGGCTCCTCGTCGGGAGCATCCTCGGCCGCGGCCAGACGCTGCTCCAGCTCGGCCAGACCCCTCGTAGCACTGTCGCGAGCCGACTCGGCGGCCTGGATCTGCATGGCCAGTCGGTCGGCCTCACCCTTGGCAGAACGTGCCGTGGAGCCATACTGACCGAGCTCCTCGGCCACCGCGGCCAACGCGGCATCGGACTCGTGCAGCCGGGCCAGTGCGACGTCGACCCGGTTCTTGGCGTCGATGCGCTGCTGGTCGAGGGTCTGGGCGACGAAGGTCAGCCGCTCCACGGTGTGGGCAGCGGTGGCGAGCTGCGCCGTGGCCTCGTCGACGGCAGCCTGGACCTCGATCAGGCTGGGCGCGGTCGTGGACCCGCCAGCGGCGAAGTGGGCACCGAGCAGGTCGCCCTGCGGAGTCACCGCCACGACGTCGGGCAGCTCGCCCACCAGCTCCTTGGCGGCGGAGAGGTCGTCGACGACGGCGGTCTTGAACAGCAGCCGCGACAGTGCGGGGCGCAGGTCGTCGGGGCACTCCACGACGTCCATCGCGTAGACCGCACCCTCGGGCAGGCCCGGCCAGCCGGAGTCGGACAGCGGATCGTCACCCTTGGGATCACCCATCAGGATTCCGGCTCGGCCGAGGTCGTCGGTCCTGAGGTGGTCGATGGCGCCGATCGCGGAGTCGACGTCGCGTACGGCGACGGCGTCGGCTGCGCTGCCCAGAGCAGCCGCGATGGCGGACTCGTAACCCGAGCGCACCGAGAGCAGCGCCGCCACCGAGCCGAGCAACCCGGAGACCGAGCCGGTCGCCGCGAGCAGCGCACCGGCCCCGTCCTTGCGGTTCAGCCCGAGCTCGAGCGCCTCCTTGCGCGCGGTGAACGTCGAGCGCTCCCGTTCGGCAGTGGTCATCAGCTCGCGGACCCCGGCCAGCTTCTCCTCGATGTCGGCGAGCAGCAGGCTGGAGTCCTCGTGCTCGGCGTCCAGTCCCTCCTCGCCCGCGTCGAGCCCGGCGATGCGGCTCTCCAGGGAGGTGAAGTCGCGCTGGGAGGTCTGGGCCCGAACGGAGGCGGCCTCCCGGGCCTCGGTGAGCCGGCCGACCTCCTCCTCGGCGGCCGCGGAGCGGCTGCGCAGGCCGTTGACCTGGCCGTGCAACCGGGCCATGCCCTCGCGTCTGTCGGCTGCGGCACGCTGGAGGCCGGCCACTCGGCGTTCCTCCTCGCCGAACGCCTGTTCGTCGGCCTGGCGGGCGCTCACGGCGGCCTCCAGGGAGACGCGGTTGGTCTCGACCTCGGCGGCGATCCCGGTCTCGGTCTCAGCCACGCGTGCGGCCTCCGCCTCGAGCTCGTCGGGGTCGCGCCCGGCACCGACCTCGGAGTCGCTGGACTGGTCGGCGGCGTTGCGGACCCGCTCGGCGGCCAGGCTCTGGGTGCCGCGGAGCCGCTCGCGAAGACCGGACAGGCCGAACCAGGTCTCCTGAGCCCTTGCCAGCGCCGGCAGATCCTCACGCAGCGCCGCCTCCAGGGTGCTCTCGCGCTCCCGCGCGGCCGCGACCAGCTGCTCCACCTCGGTCTTGCGCTCGAACAGGATCGACTCGTCGGCGATCTCCTGCTCCAGACCCGTCCGCGCGGTCGCCAGGTCGTCGGCCATCAGCCGGGCCCGAGCGTCGCGCAGGTCGGCCTGCACGGTCTGGGCTCGTCGAGCCACCTCGGCCTGCCTGCCCAGTGGCTTGAGCTGGCGGCGGATCTCGCTGAGCAGGTCGGAGAGCCGGGTCAGGTTGCCCTCGGTGGAGTCCAGCTTGCGCAGCGCCTTCTCCTTGCGCTTGCGGTGCTTGAGAACCCCCGCCGCCTCCTCGATGAACCCGCGCCGGTCCTCGGGGGTCGCATGCAGGATGGTGTCGAGCTGCCCCTGCCCGACGATCACGTGCATCTCACGGCCGATGCCGGAGTCGCTGAGGAGCTCCTGGACGTCGAGCAGCCGGCAGGACTGGTTGTTGATGGCGTACTCCGAGCCGCCGTTGCGGAACATGGTGCGGCTGATCGTCACCTCGGCGTACTCGATCGGCAGCGCACCGTCGGTGTTGTCGATGGTCAGCTGCACCTCGGCGCGACCCAGCGGCGGGCGTGCGGAGGTCCCCGCGAAGATGACGTCCTCCATCTTGCCGCCGCGCAGCGTCTTCGCGCCCTGCTCGCCCATCACCCACGCGAGCGCGTCGACCACGTTGGACTTGCCGGAGCCGTTGGGGCCCACGATGCAGGTGATCCCGGGCTCGAACTGGAGGGTCGTCGCGGACGCGAAGGACTTGAAGCCCTTCATGGTGAGGCTCTTGAGGTACAAGGTGCGAGCTCCTCGGCAGATGGCACAGGCGCAGTCACCCTACCGGCGGCAGCGACAACCCGTTCAGATGTGTCAAAAGCCCCATCGAGATGTGGGACAGGCACCGCCGAGTTGCGCGAGAAGCACCCGCTGAAGGGTACATATTGCGCACCTCAACAGTGCGTTTCGCACATCTCAACGGCTAGGCGGGCTGCATGCTCTCGTCGAGGGAGTGCAGCCCGGCCGCGGCGACCTCATCGGCCAGGTGGTCGTTGGCGACCTGGAGCCGGAGGACAACTGCTTCGAGATCGGCGACCCGTTGTCGCAGGTGACGGTTCTCCGAGGCCAAGCGAGGGACCGTGCGAGGGTCGGGCCCGAAGTATCCGAGTAGTGCCTTGGCCATGTAGTTCCTCTCCCGGGAGGTGGGTTGTCCGGCCCCGAAAAGGGGCCGTCTCCAAGAATCTCACGTGTCGGGACGGCTGTCGACCCGGGAGGCCGTCCGGGTGCGTGGTCGGGGTTGGCACACCGGGCAGAAGTACGACGAGCGATTCATGAACGCTACCCGGACGATGGGGGCGCCACACCGCCCGCA
>JBBSVL010000161.1:0-6518 GCA_038233595.1 Propionibacteriales bacterium
AGCCAGACCGAGCCGAGCGGTGGGACCGACAGGGTGGTGGAGGCGGGCTGGCCGTGAAGGCCCTCGGCGTCACCGGTCACCGAGCCGAGGTTGCCCACCCCCGAGCCGGCGTAGACCTCGGCGTCGGTGTTGAGCACCTCGCGCCACTCCCCGGCGGCCGGCAGCCCGACGCGGTAGCCGTGGTGGGGCACTGCGGAGAAGTTCGCGACGCACACCAGCGGGGGAGCGTCGGGCGCGAAGCGCACGAAGGAGAAGACATTGTGGGCGGCGTCGTTGGCATCCAGCCAGGCGAAGCCGGTGGGGTCGTTGTCGCGGCCCCACAACGCCGGTGTCGCGGCGTAGACCCGGTTCAGGTCGCGCACCAGGGACTGGACGCCCTTGTGCTCGGGGTGGTCGAGCAGCCACCAGTCCAGCTCACGGGCCTCGGCCCACTCCGACTCCTGGCCGAACTCGCTGCCCATGAAGACCAGCTGCTTGCCGGGGTGGGCCCACATGAACGCCAAGTAGGTGCGCAGGTTGGCCAGCTGCTGCCACCGGTCACCGGGCATCTTGCGCAACAGCGAGCCCTTGCCGTGCACGACCTCGTCGTGGCTGATCGGCAGCACGTAGTTCTCGGAGTAGGCGTAGACCAGCGAGAACGTCAGCTGGGCGTGGTGCCAGGCCCGGTGCACCGGCTCGTGCTGCATGTAGGAGAGGCTGTCGTGCATCCAGCCCATGTTCCACTTGAACCCGAAGCCGAGGCCGTCCTGCGAGGTCGGCTCGGTGACGCCGGGCCACGACGTCGACTCCTCGGCGATCGTGACCGCGCCGGGCACCCGCCGGTAGACGGTGGCGTTCATCTCCTGCAGGAACTGCTTGGCCTCGAGGTTCTCGCGGCCACCGTGCACGTTGGGGGTCCACTCACCGGGCTCGCGGGAGTAGTCGAGGTAGAGCATCGAGGCCACCGCGTCGACCCGGATCCCGTCGGCGTGGAACTCCTCGAGCCAGTACAGGGCGTTGGCAACCAGGAAGTTGCGGACCTCGCGCCGGCCGAAGTTGAAGACGTAGGTGCCCCAGTCCGGGTGCTCGCCACGCGAGGGGTTCGGGTCCTCGTAGAGCGGCGTCCCGTCGAAGCGGGCCAGCGCGAACTCGTCCTTGGGGAAGTGCGCCGGCACCCAGTCGAGGATCACCCCGATGCCGTGCTGGTGCAGGGTGTCGACAAGCAGCCGGAACCCGTCCGGGTCGCCGAAGCGCGCGGTCGGCGCGAAGTACGACGTCACCTGGTAGCCCCACGAGCCGCCGAACGGGTGCTCCATCACCGGCAGGAGCTCGACGTGGGTGAAGCCCAGGTCCGAGCAGTACGCCGCCAGCTCGTCACCCAGCTCCCGGTAGGACAAGGGCTCTGCACCGTGCTTCTTCCAGGAGCCCAGGTGCACCTCGTAGACCGACATCGGCCGGTCCACGGCGTTGCCCTTCTCTGCCCTGGCGGTCATCCACGCGTCGTCGGCCCACCGGTGCCGGGACTCGAAGACCACCGACGAGGTGGCCGGGGGCACCTCGGTGTGGAACGCCATCGGGTCGGCCTTCTCGCGCCACTGCCCGTCGGCGCCGAGGATGGCGAACTTGTAGCTCGCGCCGCCCGCGACCCCGGGCAGGAACAGCTCCCACACCCCGGACTTCCCGAGCTGGCGCATCGGGTGCTCGCGGCCGTCCCAGGAGTTGAAATCCCCCTTGAGCCGGACGCCGCGTGCCCGGGGCGCCCAGACCGAGAACGAGGTGCCGGTGACGTCACCGGCATAGTGCTGCACGTGGGCGCCGAGCACCTGCCACAGCTGCTCGTGACGACCCTCGTTGATCAGGTGCAGGTCGGTCTGGCCCAACGTGGGCAGGAAGCGGTAGGGGTCGTCCAGCACCAGCGGCTCGGCCCCGGGGTAGCCGACCTCGACCCGGTAGTCGGGCACGTCGGTGACGTCGAGCACCCCCTCCCAGACACCCGCGTGCACGTGACGCAGCTCGCTGCGCCGGCCGTCGTACGTCGCGAAGACGGTCTCGGCGAGCGGCTTGAGAACCCGGACCACGACCCGGGGGCCGGACCGACCCTGCTCCACGTGCGGACCCAGGATCAGGTGCGGCTCACCGTGCGCACCGGTGACCAGCTGGTCGAGCTCGTGCTCCCCGACGGACGACCCGACAGGTGACTCGGTCATGGCTTCTCCTGATCTGCGGCTCGTTCTTGGAGCCTGGCCAGTGCGGACAAGGGGATCGTGATCCACGACGGTCGGTTGCGGGCCTCGTAGCCGACCTCGTAGACGGCCTTGTCGGCCTCGTAGGCGTCGACCAGGACGCGCTCGCCCTCGCTCAGCGTGCGGCCACCGAGGTAGCCGGCCAGGAACGCCGCCCGGTTCCGCTCCACCCACTCGACCGCCCGGAAGGACAGCTGGTCGGCCGCGTCGCCCGCCTCCAGCACGAAGTCGCGCTCGACCGAACGGGCCGCATAGTCGAAGGAGCGCAGCATCCCGGCGACGTCGCGCCACGGTGAGTCGGGCAGGACCCGGTCGGCAAGCGGCTTGGCCGGCTCCCCCTCGAAGTCGACCAGCTTCCAGTTGTGCACCACCCGAAGCGTCTGGCCCAGGTGCAGGTCGCCGTGCACGCGTTGCACGGCGATGCCGTCCTCGAGCGCCGCCACCTGGTCGAACGCGGCCCGGACCCCTTCGACGTACGGCGCCAGCGCTGGTACGTCGACCAGCTGGGCGTCCAGCCTGCCGCGCATGGCCCCGGCGAGGGAGGTCAGGTCGTCTCCGGACCAGGTCTGGGTCGGGAAGTGCTCGCGCAGCACCCCGTGCACCTTGGCCACGGCGGCACCGAGCCGCTCTGCCTCGCCGGCGAAGTCGCCGCCGACCTCGTCGGCGTGCAGGTCGGCCTCGGCGAACAGGTTGCGGACACTGGACAGGGCCAGGTCCCAGCCGTCGCTGGCGGTGCGCAGGAACTGCTGGATCAACCCCAGGTCGAGGTCGGCGGCCTCGACCCAGCCGTAGAGAGCCGCGACGTTGGGGCTCTCCGCCTCGGTAAGCGCGCGGTGGATCTCGATGTCGGGGTTGCGGCCCGGGTTCACCTTGCGGAACACCTTCAACAGGCTGTCCTCACCGAAGGCCACCGAGGAGTTGCTCTGCTCGCCGCTGAACAGTGTCGAGTGTGACTCGGTGTCGAGCTCGTGCCCGTCGATCCGGTGGAAGGTGAGCCCGCCGATGACCTGGGAGCTGTGCGGGTCCGTGCTGGCGAACGCGTGCAGGTAGACCGCCATCGCCGCACGGTCGTGAACCGCGTCGTATGAGTGCACATCGCCGAGGGCGTCGTCGGTGTGCGGGCCGATGTGGGCGTGGCCGATGCGCTCCTGCGGCTCGGCGTAGTGCGACAACGGCATCTGGTAGAGCTCGGTGGCCGGTTCTCCACCGTCGGGACTCCCAGTTCCTGGGTAGCTCACCGTGACCACGTCGATGGTGACCACCGGCGGCCCGGGCAGGGTGGCGACCCTGCGCACGTCGGTGACGTCGTAGGCACGACCCTTCCCGGCGAACCAGCGGGCCTCGGCGAGGTAGGTCGTCAGGTGCGGATGCTCACTCATGCGGACTCCCTGTGGTCTCCGAGCCGGCTCCCTCGGGGTCGGGCAGCCGGATCCAGTAGAAGCCGTAACCACCCAGGGTGAGCAGGTAGGGCAGCTCCCCGACCATCGGGAAGCGCACGCCGCCGAGCAGCTCCACCGGGATGATTCCCTCCCAGCGTCGCAGGTCCAGCTCGACCGGCTGCGCGAAGCGGGACAGGTTGTTGACGCAGAGCACTGTGTCGGTGGCGCCGTCGTCGTTGACGAACTCGCGCACGTAGGACAGCACCGAGGAGTTGGAGCCACCGAGGTCGAAGAACTCGCCCAGCCCGAAGGCGGGGTGCCGCTTGCGGACGTTGATCATCCGTCGGGTCCAGTGCAGCAGCGACGACGGGTTGTCCAGCTCGGTCTCGACGTTGACCCGCTGGTAGCCGTAGACCGGGTCCTGGACCGGCGGCAGGTGCAGCCTCCCGGGCGTGGCCCGGGAGAAGCCGGCGTTGCGGTCGGGGGTCCACTGCATCGGGGTGCGTACGCCGTCGCGGTCACCGAGCCAGATGTTGTCGCCCATCCCGATCTCGTCGCCGTAGTAGAGCACCGGCGAGCCCGGCAGCGAGAGCAGCAGCGCGGTGAAGAGCTCCATCTGGTTCAGGTCGTTGTCCAGCAGCGGTGCCAGCCGGCGTCGAATGCCGATGTTGGCCTTCATCCGGGGGTCCTTGGCGTACTCGCCCCACATGTAGTCGCGGTCCTCGTCGGTGACCATCTCCAGGGTCAGCTCGTCGTGGTTGCGCAGGAAGATGCCCCACTGGCAGCCGTCGGGGATCCGCGGGGTCTGCTCCAGGATCTCCGAGATGGGGTAGCGCGACTCGCGTCGTACGGACATGAAGATGCGGGGCATCACGGGGAAGTGGAAGCACATGTGACACTCGTCCCCGCCCTTCTCGAAGTCGCCGAAGTAGTCGACGACGTCGGCGGGCCACTGGTTCGCCTCGGCGAGCAACACGCGGCCCGGGTAGTTGCGGTCGACCCAGGAGCGCACCTTGCGAAGGAACTCGTGGGTCTGGGGCAGGTTCTCCCCGTTGGTGCCCTCGCGGACGTAGAGGTAGGGCACCGCGTCGAGCCGGAAACCGTCCAGCCCCATGTCCAGCCAGAAGCTGAGCGCCTCCAGGATCGCGTCGTGCACGGCGGGGTTCTCGAAGTTCAGGTCCGGCTGGTGGCTGAAGAACCGGTGCCAGAAGTACTGCTGGCGGACCGGGTCCCAGGTCCAGTTCGAGGGCTCGGTGTCGACGAAGATGATCCGGGCGTCCTCGTACTGCTCGTCGGTGTCCGACCACACGTAGAAGTCGCCGTACGGCCCCTCCGGGTCCGCGCGGCTGGCCTGGAACCACGGGTGTGCGTCGGAGGTGTGGTTCATCACGAAGTCGATGATCACCCGCATGCCGCGCTCGTGGGCCTGCTCGACGAACTCCTGGAAGTCCTCGACGGTGCCGATCTCGGGGAGTACGCCGGTGTAGTCGGCGACGTCGTACCCGCCGTCGCGCAGCGGCGAGGGGAAGAACGGCGGCAGCCACAGGCAGTCGACGCCGAGCCAGGCAAGGTAGTCGAGCTTGTCGGTGAGCCCCTTGAAGTCGCCGATGCCGTCGCCGTTGGAGTCGTTGAACGAGCGGACCAGCACTTCGTAGAACACCGCGGTCTTGAACCAGTCGGGCGTGGGAGGGGTGTGTGCCTCCAGCTCGGTCTCCAGCCCTTCCTGGACCAGCCTGCGGTCGTTGACCAGCGCAGTGCCGGTGGGCGAGTCGGGCGTGGCCGGCGCGCTCATCCGGGCCTCCTGAGGGTGAGGACGTGGGCGGGTTCGTGACCGGGGTCCAGCCGCACGTAGTTGTGCGCGCCCCAGGTCCAGGTCTGGTCGGTGATCTCGTCGTGCACGCTGAACGTGTCGCTCGGGTCCAGGCCCAGCGCCGGGAGGTCGAGGTGCGCGGTCGCCTCCCGGGTGCCGTGCGGGTCGGTGTTGACCACCACGATCACGGTGTCGCTGGACGCATCACCGACCACGGCCTGCTTGGTGAAGACCAGCACCGAGTCGTCGTCGCTGGAGTGAACCCGCAGGTTGCGCAGCTGCTGCAGGGCGGGGTGCGCACGTCGGATCTCGTTGAGCCGGGTGAGGTACGGCGCCAGGGAGCGGCCCTCGGCCTCCGCCGCGGCCCAGTCCCGGATCCGGATCTGGTACTTCTCGGAGTCGAGGTACTCCTCGCTGCCGGGCCGCACCGCGACGTGCTCGTAGAGCTCGAAGCCGGCATAGACCCCCCAGCTGGGCGAGCCCGTCGCGGCCAGCACGGCGCGGACCTTGAACGCCGCCGGGCCGCCGTACTGCAGGTAGGCGTGCAGGATGTCGGGAGTGTTGACGAAGAAGTTCGGCCGGACGACGTGGGGCGTCTCCTGGGAGACCTCGGTGAGGTAGTCCGCCAGGTCGCCACGCGAGGTCCGCCAGGTGAAGTAGGTGTAGCTCTGCTGGTAGCCGACCGTGCCGAGCGCCTGCATCATCGGCGGCTTGGTGAACGCCTCGGCCAGGAAGATGACGTCGGGGTCGCTCTCGCGCACCTCGGCGAGCAGCCGCTCCCAGAAGGCCAACGGCTTGGTGTGCGGGTTGTCGACCCGGAAGATCCGGACCCCGTGGTCCATCCACAGGTGCAGCACCCGCAGCACCTCGGCGTAGATGCCTCCGGGGTCGTTGTCGAAGTTGACGGGGTAGATGTCCTGGTACTTCTTCGGGGGGTTCTCCGCGTAGGCGACCGACCCGTCGGCTCGGGTGGTGAACCACTCCGGGTGGGAGGTGACCCACGGGTGGTCCGGCGCCGTCTGCAGGGCCAGGTCGAGCGCCACCTCGAGCCCGAGCCGCTTCGCCTTCGCGACGAAGGCGTCGAAGTCCTCGAAGGTCCCGAGGTCG
>JBBSVL010000162.1:0-6515 GCA_038233595.1 Propionibacteriales bacterium
ATCGCTGCGGCACACCTCCTCCGTCGGCACCGGCGTCGTCGGCCCCGGCGAGGTGCAGCGGCTCTCGGCCGGCACCGGCGTGGTCCATGCCGAGATGTCCGACTCGGCCGGGCCGACCCGTTTCGTGCAGACCTGGCTGCGTCCCAGGGAACCAGGTGGTAGCCCGTCCTACGTCCGCTCAGCCGACGGGTCGAGCGCGGGGCTGGTGCCGCTCGTCGGCGGTGACGCCGCCCTCGACGTCGGCGCCGATGCACGGCTGTTCTCCTGCACCCTCGCGGCCGGGACCGCGATCGGCCTCCCCGACTCCTCCCGGCTGCACGTGTTCGTCACCCAAGGGGTGCTGCGGATCGGTGACACACACCTCGGACCCGCCGACGCGGCCCGGATCAGCGACGAAGGCGGCCGGACCGTCTCCGCCCGGGGCGACTGCGCGCTCCTGGTCTGGGCCACCGGCTCGGTCAGCTGGTGACGTCCTTGGCGGCGAACCTTGACCAGGCCGCGCACCAGAAGACCACGGCGTAGGCCACCGCCACGAACAGCCCCTGCCACACGCCGGACCAGGCGATCGGGTCGCGCAGCAGGTCACCGAAGGCGAACCAGTTGTGGGTGATCAGGAACGGATGGATCCAGCTCACCTGCGGGATCGTGTCGAGGATGAAGCTCGCGGTGCTGAACACCACTACCGAGATCATCGCCCCGATCGGCTGCTCGGTGAGGGTGGAGAGGAACAGGCCCACAGCCCCGAGCGAGGCCAGGCACACCGCGAGGTAGAGCGAGGCAAGGACCACCCGCAGCAGGCCGTCCCAGAAACCGATCACGGAGCCGGAGAGCAGGGTCAGGTCACCGCCGCCGAACAACGCCAGGCCCACCACGATGCCGGTGACGGTCACGACGAACGTCGCAGTCAGAGCCGAGATCACGATGGCGACGTACTTGACCGCGAGCAGCCGGGTGCGGTGCACCGGCACCGTGAGCAGGTAGCGAAGGGTGCCGATGTTGGCCTCGCCCGCGACCGCGTCGCCGGCGACGGCGGCGATGGCGAGCGGGAGGAACAGGCCCAGCTCCAGGGTCAGCGAGGCCAGTGACACGAAGAGCCCGTTGTCCGTGATCGAGCTGAAGAAGTCCGGCCCGTCTCCGCCGCCTCCCGACGAGTTCACCTTCACCGCGATGCTGACCAGCACCGGCACCGCGGCCAGCACCAGCAGGCCGGCGAGGTTGCGGCGACGGCGCAGGACCAGCCGCAGCTCCGAGCGCAGGAACCTCGTGGAGGCCCGGCGGGTGCGTAGGTCGGCCCCCGCCCGGGGGGTCTCAGCCGTTGACATCGAAGCCCTCCCCGGTCAGGGACACGAACACGTCCTCCAGCGAGGGCCGGCCGACCCGGAAGCCCACCACGGACACACCTTGATGGACGCAGGCGGCCACGATCTTCTCCGGTGGTACCTGGCCCAGGCGCCCGGTCGCTGCGTCGTGAGTCACCCGTATGTCGTCCAGCCCCAGCTCGCGCATGATCCCGGCCGCGACCTCGGGCTGGTCGGTCTCCACGACGGCCGTGGCGTCGGTACCGGACAGCAGCTCGTCCCGGGTGCCTTGGGCGACCAGCCGGCCCACGTGCATCACGCCGATGTGGGAGCACATCTGCTCCACCTCGGAAAGCAGGTGGCTGGAGACGAGCACGGTGGTGCCCTCCGCGGAGAGCACCCCTACCAGCGAGCGCACCTCACGGGTGCCCTGCGGGTCGAGCCCGTTGGTCGGCTCGTCGAGGACCAGCAGGTCGCGCGGGCGGAGCAGGGCGCTGCCGATCGCGAGGCGCTGCCGCATCCCCAGCGAGTACGCGCGGTAGCGCTTGGTCGCCGCTGCCAGCAGCCCGACCCGCTCGAGGGCCTGGTCGATCCTGGCCCGCGAGGTGCGTGGGTCCGTCGTACGGTCCGCCGCCTCCAGCCGGGCAAGGTTCTCGCGGCCCGAGAGGTAGGGGTGGAACGCCGGGCCTTCGACCAGCGCCCCGACACGGGGCATCACGTCCGCCGAACCCGCCGGCATCGGCCGACCCAGGATCTCCACCTCTCCGGCCGTGGGGGTGACCAGGCCGAGCAGCATCCGGATCGTGGTGGTCTTCCCCGACCCGTTCGGCCCGAGGAACCCGTAGACCGAACCCGCGGGCACCTCCAGGTCGAGCGAGCTGACGGCGACCTGCTGGTGGAACTGCTTGGTCAGCCCGCGGGTGAGGATCGCTGCGGCCACCGTCACCCGCCGAGCGCCTGGTACAGGGCGTCCGGCTTCACCGCTCCGACCGCCAGCCGACCGTCGTGGGTGAGGACTGCGGAGAACACGGTTCCCTTGAGCAGGCGGCCACTGCCCCAGGCGCCGTGCACCTTGGGGAGCTTGTCGAGCATTCCGGTCAGGATGCTCTTCCCGCCGAGCAGGCTGCTCGGCAGTTTGGTGACCACCACGGAGCTCCAGCCGGAGCCGACCACGGTGGGCTGGGCGCCGGATGACGCGCTCGCCTTGCCCCCCGGCTTGGTCGGCTGCGCACCAGCCTTGGCCGGCGCGCTGCCCTGCGTCACCTTGGTCCCGGGAGGCGGGTTGAAGCCGAACACCGAGGATCCCGGCGTTCTCGGGTCGAAGTGCGTGAAGCCCACCTCGAAGGCCGGCGTGCTCGAGCGCTTGGCGAACAGCTGCACCCGCAGCGGCACGTGTGTCCTGCCGTCGATCGCGATGTGCACGGAGTCGACCAGGGTCGCGGGGTCTCTCGGTGAGAGCACCAGGTCGTAGGCGGAGCGCCCCGCCACCCTGTCCGTGCCCTGCGTGCGAACCTTCGTCGTGGGCGAGATCGCCTTCAGTGCCTGCTCGGCGGCCTGCAGGGGCGTCACCGCCGCGGTGCCGGGCTCGGTCTCCGCGGCACCGGGCTTGACCACCGGGACTGTGCGGTGCGAGGCGGTCTTGTTCTTGCTCGACCAGATCCACAGGTCCGTGCCGTTGCGGACCATGTCGGACTCGGCGAGTGAGCCCTGGAGGGCGAGCCGGACCCGGTTCGGACCGGCGTACCAGACCCGCATGGTGTGCGACCCGGAGACCAGAGACGTCAGGTCGGCGCTGGTGCTGCCTCCGGAGCCGGGGATGCTGGGAAGCCCGAGGTCGGCGGTCTGCACGACCGTGCCGGAGAGCCCCTTCAACTGGGCGTTCTGCACGTCCACGAGGAGCTGGGCGGCCGTACGCGGCTGAAGCCGCCCACCGTGCGCCGCAGCGGTGATAACGCCGAACGCGGTGCCACCACCGGCGAGGAGCAGGGCCAGGACCAGGGGCACGAACCAGCGCAGGGCCGGCCGGCGAGCGAAGAGGGGCATGTGCCCATCCTGCACCGGGGTCGCTGTGAGATCACTGAGAACAATCAACCAGTGAGCGAAGCGTGAGACGGACATGCCACGCTGAGTGGATGCGACTGCTCCTGGTCGAGGACGAGATGCGGTTCGCCCGCGCCCTGAGCCGCGGGCTCCGCTCGGACGGGTTCCAGGTCGAGCTGGCGGCCGACGGTGCGATCGGGCTCGAACGCGCCCGCTTCGGGGAGTTCGACGTGGTGCTGCTCGACGTGATGCTGCCCAGGCTCTCGGGCTACGACGTGGTCCGCACCCTGCGGACGGAAGGAAACTGGGTGCCGGTGCTGATGCTCACGGCCAAGGCCGGCGAGCACGACCAGGCCGACGGGCTGGACTATGGCGCCGACGACTACCTGACCAAGCCGTTCTCCTACGTCGTACTGCTGGCCCGGCTGCGGGCCCTGCTCCGCCGTGCGCCGGACACCCGGCCCGTCGTGCTCGCCTCCGGGGACGTGGTCCTGGACCCGGCGACCCGGCTGGTGACCGTCGCAGGGAGCCCCGTCTCGCTGACCCCGCGCGAGCTCGGGCTGCTGGAGTTCCTGCTGCGCAACCCCGACCGCGCGGTCACCAAGATCGAGATTCTCGACCACGTGTGGGACCCTGCCGCGGAGGTGAACCCGAACGCCGTCGAGGTCTACGTCGGGTACCTGCGCCGCAAGCTGGGTCGGCAGCTGGTGACCACCGTCCGCGGCGTCGGCTACCGGCTCGACCCATGACACCTGCCGTCTCCCGGCCAAGACCACGGCCAAGACCACGGCCAAGACCACGGCTGAGCCTTCGCGGGCGGCTGCTGCTGATCGGCGTGCTGGGCGTGGCCGCCGCCCTCGCGATCGGCAGCATCGCGTTGTACGGCGTGCTGACCGTGCTCAGCTACCGCACCCTGGACGCCAATGCTCGCGCGACCGCGCACGACGTGGCGACCCTGGTGCAGTCCGGCCAGCTCCCGGACGTGATCCCGGTGACCGGTAGCGAGATCGTCCAGGTCCTCGACGCCCGCGACCGGGTGGTCAGCGCCTCGGTCAGCTCCGACCGGCTGACGCCCATCCTCCAGCCGGCCGAGCTGCGGCGCGCCCTGCACGGTCGGCCGGTCATCGTCCCTGGCTCCCGGGTCGGTCTCGCCTCACCGCTGCGCGTGCGGGCGACGAGCACCGGGCCGAGCACCGCGCCGGTGAACGTGCTGGTCGCGCAGCAGTTCGACGACATCCAGCACAGCCAGCGGATACTCGGCCTCACCCTGGTCGCGTCCTACCCGGTGCTGCTGCTGGTGCTGGCGCTGATGGCGTGGCGGGTGATGGGCGCGACGCTGCGCCCGGTGGAGTCGATGCGCGCCACGGCCGAGCGAATCTCCGGCGCCGGGCACGAGGAGCGGCTGCCGGTGCCGAGGTCCCGCGACGAGATCCAGCGGCTGGCGGTCACGCTCAACGCGATGCTCGACCGACTCGAAGCCTCCCGTGCCCGGCAGCGGAGCTTCGTCGCGGACGCGGCGCACGAGCTGCGCAGCCCGCTGGCCTCGATGCAGACCCAGATCGACGTCGCCGAGCACCTCGGCGAGGAGCTGCCCCTGACTGCCGACCTTCGCGCCGAGGTGACCCGGATGACCCGGCTGGTGGAGGACCTGCTGGCCCTGGCCCGCCTCGACAGCGAGACGGCTCCGGCCCTGGACACGGCCCCGGTGCCGGTCGCGAACCTGCTGGAGGAGCTCTCCGGACGCTACCCACTGGCTCGGGTCCCGGTGACCACCGGCAGGTCGTCGCTGGTCGTACACGCCCGCGCGGACGACGTGCGCCGGGCGCTGGGTAACCTCACCGACAACGGTGTGCGACATGCACGGAGCCGGGTCGAGGTGACGGCGTACGCCGAGGCGGACCGCGTGGTCATCGCGGTCGTGGACGACGGGTCAGGTATCCCGGAGGCCGACCGGGAGCGGGTCTTCGAACGGTTCACCAGGCTCGACGAGGGACGCGACCGGGACGCCGGCGGTGCCGGGCTGGGACTGGCGATCGTCGAGGAGCTGATGTCCCGCAACGGTGGTTCGGCGCGGCTGGCCGATGCTCCCGGTGGCGGCCTGCTCGCCGAGCTGGTGCTCCCTCGCGGGCAATGAGCGGCTCAGTCCATAACCCTGCTGCCGACGCGCAACCACCAGCGGGCACCTGTGCGCAGCCGGCTCGACCGGGACGTGTCCTCGGCCCACGCCTTGAGGACCGGGTTGCCGCTCATCCCGGCGGCGTACAACGACCAGCGGGCGCGTTCCCAGTCGGCGTGAAGGTTGAGCTCGAGCAGGTCGCGGTCGATGTCGGTCGCCCAGTGACCCAGCGTGACCAGCCCCGGCACCTCCCGAGCCGGATCGCCGCTGGCCGCCCACGCGGCGGCACTGGTCAGAGCCGATCTGCTGCCCAGCCGCATCGAGAACGCGACCGCGGCCCGGCGGACCTCCCGCAGCGGGTGGTCCTCGGCCAGCCGGGCAACGTGGCGCGAGATGCACTCCTTGTAGGGCACCGCGATCAGGAACAGCGAGGCGATGTACCGCTTGGTCCACATCGGGTCGAACATCGCCTCGAAGAGCACCCGCTCGAGCATCGGGTTGTCTCGCGCGGGCAGCTCCTGCCTGATGTCCGCGGAGAGGGACGCCACGGCCCGGTAGACCGGGCTGTTCCGCGAGACGACGCGTTCGACGGGCCTCGCGGCCGGTGCCCTGCTCAACCGCGTGGCGGCCGTGTTCTGCACGCCCGGGGGCAGGTTCCGCAGCAGCTCCGACATCTGGGCGTGCCGGTCCGGGTCGTCCGACACGGAGTTGTAGGCGCGCACGAGCAGCGGCACCAGGCCCCGCATCTCGGTCTTGCTGATCCCGCCGAGGGCTGCCATGTTGCCGATCGAGTGGCAGGCACCCTTGAACACCACCGGACGGGGATGAACGAGCAGCAGACACATCGTCTCGAACAGCTCGGCCGACGGCAGCTCCCCGGCCACGTCGAGCAGGTCGCTGCAGATCTGGGCGTCGTCGGCCAGGGCGAAGTCCAGGAGCGAGCGGAGGGCAACGTCGTGGTAGCGCCCGGTGCGCAGCCGGGCCATCGCCTCGTAGCGGGTCAGGTACGCCGCGTCGACCGACCGGGCCAGCTCGCTGGCCAGCCTGTCGATCACGGGAGC
>JBBSVL010000163.1:0-6512 GCA_038233595.1 Propionibacteriales bacterium
GACCGAGGTCGACGTCACGGCCGCCGACGTCGACACGTTGTACGCCGAGGGTGTCCTCGACCTCGACGAGGCTCGCGACCTGCCGTGTCACACCGGTCTGGTGCTGCTCTCCGACCGGGGCAGTGCGCTGGGCCGGGTGCACGCCGACAAACGGGTGCACCTGGTCCGTGGGGACCGCGAGGCCTTCGGCGTGCGGGGGCGCAGTGCGGAGCAGCGCATCGCCCTGGACCTGCTGCTCGACCCCGAGGTCGGCATCGTCTCGCTCGGCGGCCGGGCCGGCACCGGCAAGTCGGCGATGGCGCTCTGCGCGGGGCTGGAGGCGGTCCTCGAGCGCCGCCAGCACAAGAAGGTGGTGGTCTTCCGCCCGCTCTTCGCGGTGGGCGGGCAGGAGCTCGGCTACCTGCCCGGCAGCGAGTCGGAGAAGATGTCCCCATGGGGCCAGGCGGTGTTCGACACGCTCGGGTCACTGACCAGCAGTGACGTGGTGGAGGAGATCCTGGCCCGCGGCATGCTCGAGGTGATGCCGCTGACCCACATCCGCGGCCGCTCGCTGCACGACGCCTTCGTGATCGTCGACGAGGCCCAGTCGCTGGAGCGCAACGTGCTGCTCACGGTGCTGTCCCGGATCGGGGCCAACTCCAAGGTCGTGCTCACCCACGACGTCGCCCAGCGAGACAACCTGCGGGTGGGCCGGCACGACGGCGTGGTCGCGGTGGTGGAGAAGCTCAAGGGACACCCGTTGTTCGCCCACGTGACGCTGACCCGCTCCGAGCGCTCGCCGATCGCGGCGTTGGTCACCGAGATGCTGGAGAACCTGGTCACCTAAGGCGCGGGCGTGACCTGGGTGCCTGGTGGGGCTGATGGGGCGGTGTGACTCAGGACGCGTGGACAAATCGGTCGTGCGACTTGCAAGGGTTGGCCACCTGAGCAAGTGTGGGTGACTTCGCGGGGCGCCGAGCGCCCCGATGACGGCCAGCCCTGACGCCTCAAGTCTGTGAGTTTTTTCTGTGCCCAAACGCGACAAGTACGTGCCCACGCACCGGGACGTACCTGAGAGGTCCGCGCTCCGCACCGGCGTGCGGACCACCATCGTCTACACGGGAGTGGCCGCTGTGGCGACCGGCGTCTCGGTGTCCGGCGGAGTCTTCTCCAACGATGCCGCCACGCCGGCGGCCGCGAGCGACCTCATCCCGGTGACCGCCCACCACACGCTGACCGCCAAGGACCTGCTCAACCGCACCGCCTCGGTCTCCCGGTCGGCCGACGACCGGCGGGCCAGGGCCGACAAGCTCAAGCAGGCGGCCCTGTCCAACGCCAGCGGCGTCGCGAAGACCAAGGTCGAGAAGATCCGCCCCACCGACCCGAAGACGATGGCCCAGACGTTGATGCCGCAGTACGGTCTGAGCGCCTCCGAGTTCGGCTGCCTGGACCGGATCTGGACCGGGGAGAGCGGCTGGAACGTGCACGCGGACAACCCCACCTCCGACGCCTACGGCATCCCGCAGGCGCTTCCCGGCTCCAAGATGGCTTCTGCCGGCGCGGACTGGGCCACCAACGCCGAGACCCAGATCCGCTGGGGCCTGGGCTACATCCGGGCCAGCTACGGCTCTGCCTGCAACGCGTGGAACTTCAAGATGGGCCACGGCTGGTACTGACCCAGGACGTCATACCAACCGGTGGCTATGACGACCATTGGGTATGACGTTGCGGGCTACGTGCGACCGGTCATCGTGTCTACGTCGAGGGCCGCGTCCAGCTGCTCCTCGCTGAGTTCGCCGCGGTCGACGTACCCCATCTTCAGCACGGTCTCCCGGATCGTCCTGCCCTCCTTGAGGGCTCGCTTGGCGACCTTGGCCGCCTCCTCGTAGCCGATGGACGCGTTGAGCGGCGTCACGATGGAGGGGGACGACTCCGCGTAGGCACGCATCGTCGCGGCGTTCGCGGTGATCCCGTCGACACAGCGCCCAGCGAGCACCCGCGAGACGTTGGCCAGCAACCGGATCGACTCCAGCACGTTGCGAGCGAGCACCGGCATCATCACGTTGAGCTCGAACACGCCGCTGGCGCCGGCGGTGGTCACTGCGACGTCGTTGCCGATCACCTGCGCGCAGACCATCAGGGTCGCCTCGGGGAGCACCGGGTTGACCTTGCCGGGCATGATGCTCGACCCGGGCTGCAGGTCCGGCAGGTTGATCTCGCCGAGCCCCGCGGTCGGTCCGCTGCCCATCCAGCGCAGGTCGTTGCAGATCTTGGTCAGGCCCACCGCGATGGTGCGGAGCTGGCCGCTGAGCTCCACCAGGGCGTCGCGGCCACCCTGAGCCTCGAAGTGGTTGCGCGCCTCCACGAAGGCCAGGCCGGTCTCCCCGGCGAGCGCCGCGATGGCCCGCTCGGCGAAGCCGTCCGGGGTGTTGATCCCGGTCCCGACCGCCGTGCCGCCCAGCGGCAGCTCGAGCACCCGGGGGAGGGTCGAGTCGAGCCGCTCCGCACCCATGCGTACGACGGCCGCGTAGCCGCCGAACTCCTGGCCCAGGGTGACCGGAGTGGCGTCCATCAGATGCGTGCGCCCGGACTTCACCAGGTCGGCGAACTCGGCGGCCTTGCCCTCGAGCGAGGTCGCCAGCACGTCGAGCGCCGGGACCAGGTCGCTCGTGGTCGCAACCGCAGCGGCGACGTGGATCGAGGTCGGGAAGGTGTCGTTGCTGGACTGGCTGGCATTGACCTGGTCGTTGGGGTGCAGCTCGGTGCCGGCCCGGGTCGCCAGGGTGGCCAGCACCTCGTTCATGTTCATGTTCGACGACGTGCCGGACCCGGTCTGGAACACGTCGATCGGGAACTCGCCGAGATGTTCGCCGGCGATGATCGACGCGGCGGCATCACGGATCGCCTCTGCTTGCTGGGAGGTGAGCACCTCGAGCTGCTCGTTGGCGGTCGCTGCCGCCGACTTGACCCGGGCCATCGCTTTGACCAGCTCCGGTTCCAGGGTGGCGCCGCTGATCGGGAAGTTCTCGACCGCCCGCTGCGTCTGCGCCCGCCACAAGGCGTGCTTGGGGACCTGGACCTCGCCCATCGAGTCGTGCTCGACGCGGTACTCCTCGCTCATGCACCTGACGTTACCGGGCACCTTCCCCGAACTGCAGCGGACCCAGCTCCGAACAGACCGGTCGATCCCGGCGCGTGATGGTTGTCACACACCATCGCCTCGCCTACGGTTGTGAGAGCCACGATGCGGTGCACTCGGGCGGAAAGCGGTGGCATGAAAGGGCTGAGTGTTCGAGGCGTCAGTGTGAGGTTCGGCGGTCTGTTGGCGCTGGATGACGTCTCGTTCGAGGTCCCCGCCCACTCGGTGGTCGGCGTGATCGGTCCCAATGGTGCTGGCAAGACGACGTTGTTCAACGTGGTCAGCGGGTTCGTCCGCCCCACGTCGGGCACCCTGGAGTGGGACGACGCCCCGTTCCGCCCGGTGCCGAGCCGGCTGATTGCCGCCGGCATCTCCCGGACCTTGCAGGGGGTAGGCCTGTTCCCGAACCTGACTGCACTCGACAACGTGATGGTCGGGGCCGCCGGGTTGCGCAGGACCGGGTTCCTCAGCGCGCTGCTGGCGCTGCCGGGTCGGGACCGCGACGAGCGGCGGCTCCGGGAGGATTCGATGGAGATGCTCGAGCGACTCGACGTCGTCGACGCAGCGAACCGTTTGCCGACCGCGCTCCCCTACCCGGTCCAGAAGCGGGTCGCCCTGGCCCGGGCACTGGTCGGCCGGCCGCGTCTGCTGATGCTCGACGAGCCTGCGGGCGGTCTGGGTGCTGAGGACTTCGCGCCGCTGATCAAGCTGATCCGGGAGCTTCCGCACGCCGAGAACCCCTGTTCCGTGCTGCTCGTCGAGCACCACATGGACCTCGTCATGGAGGTGTGCGACCAGGTCGTCGTGCTCGACTTCGGGCGTCGCGTCGCCGCTGGGACCCCCGACCAGGTCCGAGCGGATCCCGAGGTCGCCGCGGCCTACCTGGGCACGGACGTGCCTGACGAGGCTGACACCAGCGACCTCACCGAGACCGGGAGCACCCGGTGAGCGACGTACTGGTGATCGAGGACCTGTGTGCCGGCTACGACCGGGTACCCGTGCTGCACGAGGTCTCGATGACCTTGCAGTCCGGGACGATCACCGCGGTGCTTGGTGCCAACGGAGCCGGGAAGACGACGTTGCTGCGCGCACTGTCGGGCCTGCTCCGACCGACCAGCGGTCGGGTTCGGGCCAAGGGTGCGGATCTCACCCGGGTGCCTGTGGAGGAGCTGGTCTCCCGCGGCATCGCCCACGTGCCCGAGGGACGTGGGGTGATTGCCGAGCTCAGCGTCGAGGAGAACCTCCGGCTCGGAGGACTGTGGCGCCACGGCCGGGAGGGTGCTCGGGAGACCGCGGTCGCGACCGCGGAGATGTACGAGCTCTTCGAGCCGCTCGCCCGTCGGCGTACGTCTCTGGGGCATCAGCTCTCCGGCGGTGAGCGTCAGATGCTGGCGCTGGCCCGGGCCCTGGTGGCAAGGCCCTGGCTGCTGCTCCTCGACGAGCCCTCGCTCGGGCTCTCGCCGGTCCTGACAGCACGCATCATGGCGTTGCTGCGCGATCTTCGGGACCGGACCGGGCTCACGGTGCTGCTGGTCGAGCAGAACGTGCACAGTGCGCTCCAGATCGCGGACCAGGGCGTGGTGATCGCGCTGGGACGGATGGTCGCCCAGGGCGCCGCCGCCGACCTTCGATCCGACGAGTCGCTCCGTCACAAGTACTTGGGGTTCTAGACCGTGTCTCTCAAGTCCATGGCCTGCTGCGCGCCGCCCGCGAGGCACGCTGGCTGCGTTGTCGTCACTCGCTGTGGCGCTGCCACGGCTTCGCTCCTCCGCCAAGCCACCACCCCTCAGAATCGCTCGCTGCGCTCTCGATTCCGTGGGGACCCCGGACTTGCCAGCGCTCGCACCGGACGACGCTCGCGACGGCCAGACTTGAGAGACACGGTCTAGGACATGGCCAGGTTCGTCTTCCTCACCTTCAACGGGTTGTCCTTCGGCGCGATCTACGCCGCCGTTGCCCTCTCGCTGGTGCTGATCTGGCGGACCACCCGGGTGCTGAACTTCTCCCAGGGCGCGATGGCGATGGCATCGGCGTACGTCGCGGTGGCGGTGACCGGGGTCTCCGGCTCGTACTGGCTCGGCTTCGCGGCCGCCCTCGTCTCGGGGCTGGTGCTGGGTGCGATCCTGCAGGTCACCGCATTCCGCGGCGCCGACCGGATGCCGCCGCTCAACACCATCGTTGTCGGAGTCGGTGTGTTGATCCTTCTCGAGGCCGTGGCCGGAATGGTCTTCGGCATCGGCTACCGCGACTTCCCGGCGTCCTTCAGCACCCAGACGTACGCCGTGGGAGGGGTGGCGCTGTTCTCCCCCCAGGACATCTTCACGGTGGGCTCGGTCCTGGTCCTGATGGTGGTGCTAGCGCTGTTGCTGACCCGGACGCCGACCGGGCTGCGGATGCGTGCCGCCGCGTTCGCACCCGAGATGGCCAGGCTGCTCGGCGTCCGGGTCTCCCGGATGCTCACCCTGGGCTGGGCGCTGGCCGGGCTGGTGGGTGCGCTTGCCGCCATGTTGGTCATCCCGAGCGGTTTCGGGCTCTTTCCCCAGGCGATGGACGGGGTCTTCGTCGTGGGGTTCACCGCTGCCGTCGTCGGCGGACTGGACAGCGCGGTCGGTGCCGTAGTCGGGGGACTGGCCACCGGCCTGGTGCTCTCCTATGCCAGCGGCTACCTGGGCAGCGACCTGACCCAGCTGGCGGCGTTGGTCCTGCTGCTCGGCGTCCTGCTGGCCAGGCCCAACGGACTGTTCAGTGGCGCCCGGACGAGGCGGGTGTGATGAACCTACGGGTCGGTCCGTTCGCACGGACACTGCCGAGACACCTGCTGCTGCTCGTCCTCGGCGTCATCCTGGTCGTGGTGCTGACGGCCGTGGTCAGCGACTACCAGGACTACCAGCTGGCCCAGCTCGGCGCCTACGTGTGTGCCGCGGCGGGCCTGACGGTGCTCACCGGTGGCAACGGTCAGGTCTCCCTCGGGCACGCCGCACTGATGGCGATCGGCGCCTACACCGTGGCGCTGCTGCAGAACTCGTTCTCCAACGCCCAGGTGGTGGGCCAGTGGGTGCTGCCCGTCTCCCTGCTCGCTGGGGTCGCGGTCACCACCGTGGCGGGCGCGGCCTTCGGGGTCGCCGCAGCCCGCCTTCGTGGCCCCTACCTGGCCGGAGCGACGCTGGCGCTCGGCATCGCCATTCCCGGCATCACCACTCACTACAGCTCGCTGTTCAAGGGCGACCAGGGGCTGTTCGTGCCCTTCCAGGGCCAACCCGCTGCTCTGGGCGCCGGCTTCACGCTGCAGCACTGGCAGGCCTGGATCAGCCTTGGGGCGGCGCTCCTGGTGCTCTTCTTCCTGGCCAACCTCAACGGCTCGGCGATCGGCCGGCACATGCGTGCCGTGCGGGAC
>JBBSVL010000164.1:0-6499 GCA_038233595.1 Propionibacteriales bacterium
CTCGTAGCGAGGCAGCCGCTGATTGGGAGACTGGCGCCCGCGCTGATAATCTTCGGCAGTTGTCCCTACGGGTGACAGCTGCACATCAACCGCCGTGTAACGGCCGCGGATCCAGAGTGCCCGGGTGAACAGGCCCCGGCGCGCCGCGCAGCAACCACCGAAGGAGAGCCCATGTCGATCGGAACCGACGCGGACACCAAGAAGAAGATCATCACCGAGTACGGCACCGACGCCAACGACACCGGTTCTCCGGAGGTCCAGATCGCGCTGCTCAGCCACCGGATCAGTCACCTGACCGAGCACCTCAAGATGCACAAGCACGACCACCACAGCCGGCGTGGCCTGCTGCTCCTCGTGGGGCAGCGCCGCCGGCTGCTGAACTACCTGCAGAAGACCGAGATCGAGCGCTACCGCTCGATCGTGCAGCGCCTCGGCCTGCGTCGATGAGCTAGCTGCACCAGCACCGTCCGACAACTGAAGATCTGCCAACCCAACAGGAGTGAACCGCGGTCGCCGGCCCGGTCCTCGGTAGTGGCCTTCGGATCCCCACCAGGGACCATCCGCGGGCCTCGATCGAAGACCGGCCCCTTATCCGTAGCCGTCAGTGGCGCGGCGCCCACGCGGTCACTCCGCGAACAAGGAGCACAGCACCTTGACTGACACCACCTCGGTAGACCCCGAGATCACCGCCGTCGAGACCGTTCTCGACAACGGCAAGTTCGGCACCCGCACCATCAAGTTCGAGACCGGGCTGCTCGCCCGGCAAGCCGCCGGCTCGGTGACCGCCTACCTCGACGACGAGACGATGCTGCTTTCGGCCACCACGGCCGGCAAGCAGCCCAAGGACCACTTCGACTTCTTCCCCCTGACGATCGACGTCGAGGAGCGGATGTACGCCGTGGGCCAGATCCCCGGCTCGTTCTTCCGCAGCGAGGGCCGCCCCGGCGAGGACGCGATCCTCACCTGCCGGCTGATCGACCGCCCGCTGCGCCCGACCTTCAAGAAGGGTCTGCGCAACGAGGTCCAGGTCGTCATCACCGTGCTGGCGCTCGACCCGAACAACCCCTACGACGTACTCGCGATCAACGCGGCGTCGCTGTCCACCCAGCTCTCCGGGCTGCCGTTCTCCGGCCCCGTCGGCGGCGTCCGCGTCGCCCTGATCGAGGGCCAGTGGGTGGCGTTCCCGACCCACAGCGACCTCGAGAACGCCGTCTTCGACATGGTCGTGGCCGGCCGGGTCACCGAGACCGGCGACGTCGCGATCATGATGGTCGAGGCCGAAGCCACCGAGCAGACCTGGACCCTGGTCCAGAACGGCACCCAGGCCCCGACCGAGGAGATCGTCGCCACCGGCCTCGACGCGGCCAAGCCGTTCATCAAGCAGCTGTGCGAGGCCCAGCAGGAGCTGGCCAAGCAGGCAGCCAAGCCGGTCCAGGAGTTCCCGATCTTCCTGGACTACGAGGATGACGTGTACGCCGCCGTCGAGGCGGCCGCCAAGGCCGACCTCGCCCCGGCCCTGACCATCGCCGGCAAGCACGAGCGCGAGGACAAGCTCGACGACATCAAGGCCGACGTCCTGGCGCGGCTGCTCGGGCAGTTCGAGGGTCGCGAGAAGGAGGTCGGCGCCGCGTTCCGCTCGCTGACCAAGTCCCTGGTGCGCGAGCGGGTGCTGCGCGACAAGGTCCGGATGGACGGTCGCGGCCTCACCGACATCCGTACCCTCTCCGCCGAGGTCGGCGTGATCCCGCGGGTGCACGGCTCGGCGCTGTTCGAGCGCGGCGAGACCCAGATCCTGGGCGTCTCCACGCTGAACATGCTGACCCTGGAGCAGAAGCTCGACACGCTTTCCCCGGAGAAGTCGCGTCGCTACATGCACAAGTACGTCTTCCCGCCCTTCTCCACCGGTGAGACCGGACGTGTGGGTTCACCCAAGCGTCGCGAGGTCGGCCACGGTGCGCTGGCCCGCCGGGCGCTGCTGCCGGTACTGCCGACGCGCGAGGAGTTCCCCTATGCGATCCGTCAGCTCTCTGAGGCGATGGGGTCCAACGGCTCCACCTCGATGGGCTCGGTCTGTGCGTCCACGCTGTCGCTGCTGCAGGCCGGGGTCCCGCTGCGGGCTTCCGTCGCCGGCATCGCGATGGGCCTGGTCTCCGGTGAGGTCAACGGCGAGACGCAGTACGTCGCGCTGACCGACATCCTCGGCGCCGAGGACGCGTTCGGCGACATGGACTTCAAGGTCGCCGGCACCCGGGAGTTCGTCACCGCGCTGCAGCTGGACACCAAGCTCGACGGCATCCCCGCCGAGGTCCTGGCCGGCGCGCTGAACCAGGCACGTGACGCCCGGATGGCGATCCTTGACGTGATGGCCGAGGCCATCGACGCCCCCGAGGAGATGTCGATCCACGCGCCGCGGATCATCACCATCCACATCCCGATCGACAAGATCGGCGAGGTGATCGGCCCCAAGGGCAAGGTGATCAACCAGATCCAGGACGACACCGGCGCGCACCTGACGATCGAGGACGACGGCACCATCTACATCGGCGCCACCAACGGCGAGTTCGCCGAGGCGGCGCGCCAGGCAGTCAACGCAATCGCCAACCCGACGATGCCCGAGGTCGGCGAGCGCTACCTCGGCACCGTGGTGAAGACGACGAACTTCGGCGCCTTCATCTCGCTGATGCCGGGCAAGGACGGGCTGCTGCACATCAGCAAGCTCCGCGGTCTTGCCGGTGGCAAACGGGTGGATGCGGTCGAGGACGTGCTGTCGGTCGGCCAGAAGATCCAGGTCGAGATCGCCGAGATCCAGGACCGCGGCAAGCTGTCGCTGATCCCGGTGACAGAGGACGACGACTCCGAGACCGCCTCCCCAGCCGACGTCGACGTCGAGGCCTGACCATCGTCGCCAGGTCTGGCGGGTCGACGGGCGCTGCTCACCAGCAGCAGCCCGGCACAACCCGCACCCTGCTGAGCACCAAGGACGACGCCGGCTCGGTGGTGAGCCGGGTCCGGCGTACCGTCCTGCCCGGCGGCCTGCGGGTGGTGACCGAGAACCTGCCGGGCGTGCGTTCGGCTGCCATCGGCGTGTTCGTTGCCGTTGGTTCGCGCGACGAGACGACGGCCCTGTCCGGCGCTTCGCACTTCCTGGAGCATCTGCTTTTCAAGGGCACACCGGAGCGCTCGGCGATGGAGATCTCGTCGGCGCTGGACTCCGTGGGCGGCGAGTTCAACGCCTACACGTCCAAGGAGTACACCTGCTACCACGCACGGGTTCTCGACGACGACCTGCCGATGGCGATCGACGTGCTCGGCGACATGGTCACCTCCTCGCTGGTCACGTCGTACGACGTGGAGGCCGAGCGTGAGGTGATCCTCGACGAGATCGCGATGCACGACGACGACCCCGAGGACGTCGTGCACAACCTGTTCGCCGAGCACGCCTGGGCCGGCACCCCGCTCGGCAAGCCGATCGCCGGGCGCCCGGACACGATCCGGAAGCTCAGTCGCACTCAGATCAACCGTTACTACCGCAGCCGCTACACCGCCTCCCGGATGACGGTGGCCGTCGCGGGGCACCTCGACCACACCGACGTCGTACGCAAGGTGCGCAAGGCCTTCGCCCGTCACGACTTCCTGTCCGCTGCCGAGGCGCGGCCGGAAGCTGCCCGTGGGGCGTCGCGACCCAAGCCGCTGAAGCCCGGCGAGGTACGCACGACGCGCCCCTCCGAGCAGGTCAACCTGGTGCTCGGCATGCAGGGGATCGTGCGCTCCGACGAGCGCCGGCACACGTTGGCCGTGCTCAACGCCGCCCTGGGCGGGGGCACCTCGTCGCGGCTGTTCCAGGAGGTCCGCGAGCGTCGCGGGCTCGCCTACTCGGTCTACTCGTTCGCCTCGTCCTACTCCGACGCGGGCATGGTCGGCGTCGCCGCTGGCTGCCTGCCCGGCAAGGTCGACGACGTCCTCTCCGTGTTCCGCGAGGAGCTCGTCAAGGTGGCTCGCGACGGGCTCAACGAGGAGGAGCTCGCCCGCGCGAAGGGCCAGCTCCGCGGGGGCCTGGTCCTCGGCCTGGAGGACAGCGGCTCGCGGATGTCCCGGCTCGGTGAGGCGGAGATGTTCCACGAGCGGCTGCTCGGCGTGGACGAGGTGCTCGACCGCATCGACCGGGTAGACCTCGACTCCGTGCGCACCATTGCCGCCGAGCTCTTCGGTGGCCGCGAGACGCTCGCCCTGGTCGGCCCTGCCTGACGTTGAGCTGCGCCAAAGGCACCGTCGAGATGCGCCAAATGCACCATTGAGCTGGGTGAAATGTTCGACCTGAAGGTGCATTTCGCACAGCTCAATGGTGCACTTCGCACAGTTGAACGGTGCCTTTCGCGCAGCTCAACGTGAAGGGGAGGAGGCTAGGGTTGGGTCGTGTGAGTGCACTCAAGGTGGGCGTGCTGGGCGCGCGGGGCAAGGTCGGCAGCGAGGTCTGCGCCGCAGTGGAGGAAGCCGGTCGAACGACGGGGGACCTGGAGCTGGTCGCCCGGATCGACGTGGACGACGACCCGGCCGGGCTGGTCGAGGCGGGTGCGGAGGCGGTCGTCGACTTCACCCACCCCGACGTGGTGATGGACAACCTGGAGCTCTGCATAGACCACGGCATCCACGCTGTGGTCGGCACAACCGGCTTCGACGACGAGCGGCTGGCCCAGCTGCGCAGCTGGTTGGCGAACCAGTCGCAGAGCGGGAAGACGGGCGTGCTGGTCGCCCCCAACTTCTCCATCGGCGCGATCTTGATGATGCGGTTCTCGGTCGAGGCGGCCCGGTTCTACGAGTCCGTCGAGGTCGTGGAGATGCACCATCCGGACAAGGCGGACGCGCCGTCCGGCACGGCACGGCGTACGGCGGAGCTGATCGCCGGTGCCCGCCACGAGGCCGGGCTGGGGCCGATGCCCGACGCCACCACGACCGCGCTGGAGGGCGCCCGCGGCGCCGACGTCGACGGGGTGCGTGTGCACGGCCTGCGGATCCGCGGCCTGGTCGCGCACCAGGAGGTCATCCTGGGCGGCGTGGGCGAGACCCTCACCATCCGGCACGACTCCCTGGACCGGGTCTCGTTCACCCCCGGCGTGCTGCTGGCGCTGCGCCGGATCTCCTCGGCCCCGGGGCTGACCGTCGGCCTGGAGTCCTTCCTGGACCTCGACTGAGGTCGACTAGGCCATTCCGGTCAGCGCCCGGAGCAGGGCGGCCGTGAGGGCGGCCACGAACACCACCACGATGAACGGCACCCGCAGTACGAGTGCGACCGCGGCGACCAGCAGCGCGGCGAGCCGGGCGTCGACCCCCAGCCGCGGACCTTCCGGTCCGGAGGTACCGAAGACCTGCACGGCGATCAGGGCCGCCAGCAGGGCGACCGGCAGCAGGTCGGCGACGCGTCCGACGACCGGGCGCTCCAGCACCTTGGCCGGGACCGAGAGCCCGGCCAGCTTGAGCAGGTAGCAACCGACGCCACAGACCAGGACGGCGACCCAGATCATCGGGTCAGCACGCCCATGCCCAGGGCGACGACGGCGGCAGCCAGGACCGGTACGCCGGCTGGGGTCAGCGGCACCAGGGAGAGGGCCAGCGCCGCACCGAGTACCGCGACCAGCCGGTTGCGCGGCTTGGTCAGCCGCGGCCACAGCAGAGCCAGGAACGCCCCGCCGACCGCGGCGTCGAGGCCGTAGCGTCGCGGGTCGCCCAGCCGGTCGCCGACCAGGGCACCGAACAGGGTGGCCAGGTTCCACAGCACGAAGACGCTCAGACCGGTCGCCAGGAACCCGACCCGCGCAGCCTCGGGCGACTCCCGGTTGACCGCCATCGCGGTGGACTCGTCGATGACCAGCTGCGCGCCGCTGAGACGTCGTACGCCGTGGAACCCGAGCAGCGGGGCGAGCCGGAGGCCGTAGAGGGTGTTGCGGGTGCCGAGCATCAGCCCGGTCAGTGCGCCGGACAAGGGTGCGCCGCCGGCGCCGAGGACGCCGACCAGCGCGAACTGGCTGGCGCCGGTGAACGCCAGCAGCGACAGCACACAGGTCTGCCAGACGTTCAGCCCCGAGGTCACCGCGATCGCCCCGAAGGAGATGCCGTAGGCGCCGCTCGCGACCCCGATGGCCAGGCCGTCCCGGGCGATCTGGCGCCGGCGGCCGGGGGTGAGCACCTCAGCCGCCGACGGCGGCGTGCAGCCGCACCTGCTTGACGGTCACCTCGCCGTCGCCGCGCAGGTCGAGCTCGCGGTGCGCGCCGTCGGCCGCCCAGCCGGCCTCGGTCAGGAAGCCGCGCAGCTCGTCGTCGGTGGCGTTGACCCAGGTCAGCGCGATCGAGAACCGGTCCGCGACAAGGGTGTCGACACACGCCTGCATCAACCGGGAGGCGTGTCCCTGTCCACGGCGCTCCGGGTCGATGGGGTGGGGGCGGGCCACAACAAAGACCCCCGGGGGGGGGGCGGGGGGCCCCCCCGGGGAGGGGGGCGCGAACC
>JBBSVL010000165.1:0-6497 GCA_038233595.1 Propionibacteriales bacterium
GCCCGGCTGGCGAAGCTGCGCCCGCTGGTGAACAACGTGGTCAACATCCACCCGCTGGTGTTCCTGGGCTGGGGGTTCCCGAGGCTGCAGCAGGTGGGACCCTGGCGCCGCACGTTCGAGAACCAGGAACGGCTCGACCGGCTGATCTACGCGGAGATCGCCGAGCGCCGGACGGCTCCCGACCTCGCCGACCGTACCGACGTGCTGTCCCGGCTGCTGCACGTGCGCGACGATGACGGCGACGGCGGTCTCACCGACGACGAGCTGCGCGACCAGCTGGTGACGCTGCTGCTCGCCGGCCACGAGACCACCGCGACGGCACTGTCCTGGGCGCTGTACGAGATCGGCCGCGACCCGGCCCAGCTGGCCAGGGCACGCACGGCAGCCCTCGCCGGGGACGACGACCATCTCGAGGCAGTGCTGAAGGAGGCGATGCGGTTGCACCCGGTGATCCCGATGGTGGTCCGCCACCTGATGAGGCCGGCCACGATCGGCGGCATCGACCTGCCCGCCGGTGCCACCGTCTCGGCGTCGATCCTGCTGGCCCACGAGGACCCCCGGAACTTCCCGGAGCCGACCGAGTTCCGCCCCGAACGGTTCGCCGACGGGCACGTGCCACCGAACACCTGGCTTCCCTTCGGCGGTGGCGTGCGACGCTGCATCGGCGCCGGGTTCTCCCTGATGGAGGGCGTCGCGGTCCTGCGCGAGGTGCTCTCGTCCTACGACGTCTCGGTCGCGCCCGGATCCACCGACGTACCCAAGGTCCGCAACATCACCAGCGTCCCCAGGCGCGGCGCCCGCATCGTGGTCCGGACTCGCTGACCCCGTACGCTGACCAGGTGAAGTTCCAGAGGAAGCACGCTGTCGTCCTGCTCGCCGTCGCGGTCTGGAACGTGGTGACCTACGCGCAGTTCACCAAGGCGCTGATCAACACCAAGGAGGACCGGCCGACCGGGTACTACGTCGCGCACTCGGTGCTGATCGTGGTGAACATCGTGATCGCCGCCGTCCTCGGCAGATGGGGCGTCAAGGCGCTGAAGGCGACCCGCGACGAGTAGGGCGTGCCTCAGAACGCCGCGCGGACCTCGTCCTCGCTCAACCCGTAGTCCGCGAGTGAGTACCGGTGTGACGGCCGCCGTCCACCCCGGCGCGACTCGGCGTCGATGGCCGTGACGGCCGCGTCGACCTCGGACGTCCAGTCCAGGCCGAACGAGTCGTAGACGCCGCGCGTGGTGCCGACCGGGTCGCTCACGAAGTCGTCGTACTCCACGTCGAGGAACTGCGCGGCCGGGTACGACGCCCGTGCGGACGCGAAGCCCGCCACGCACCGCGCCAGCATGTCGAGCTGGGTGCGGCCGATCGTCTCGCCGACGAACCTCGAGGACCAGCCCGCCGTCGCCTCCGCCGAGAGCGAGCACGCGGAAGCGACCGCCACTACCGGGTCGCGGTGCGTCTGGACGACCAGAGCGTCCGGGTAGACCGCCATCAGCGCGTCCAGTGCAACCAGGTGTGAGGGGTTCTTCAGCACCCAGCGCTTGCCCGGGTCGTCCAACCCGATCAGCTGCAGGTTGGCCTTGTGCCGCTGGTAGGCGTCGGTCCAGTCCTGCCGCTGCAGCCACGCGGAGTAGTTCGGCACGTAGCCGAGCGACTCGTAGCTGATCGACTTGCCGGTCTGTCGCAGCAGCCGCCAGCACTCCTCGACCGAAGCGGCGTCCATGTAGTGGATCCCCATGAACTCCGGGTTCTCCACGTGATGGTCGCCGTACGCCGCCTGCAAGGCGACGAAGACCGGGTTGTCGGACCACGTCTCGCGCGGCGGCCGCGGCTGCGGCACCTCGGTCAGCCACAGCTCGAGGCCCTGGTTGGCCGGGTCGGCGGCGAGCAGCCTGTGCAGCGCCGTGGTGCCGGTTCGCGGGAGCCCGGTGACGAAGACCGGCCGCTCGACCGGGACGTCGACGTAGGACGGGTGCTGCTGGAAGCCGTGCTCGGCCAGCAACCGCCCGACCAGGGCACTCTTGACCATGCTCCGCTGCAGGTAGTTCCCCTCGGGCAGCAGCTCGGCAGGCCCCGCGAGGTCCTCGCAGAGCAGCCGGAGCCCCTCCTCGTGGGCGGTGCCGCCGAAGTCGGAGCGGCCCGTCGTACGCACAGCCGCCGCGGCGATCTCGTCGTAGGTCCCGAAGGTCTCCCTGACCCGTGCCACCTCAGTATCCGTGGAACTCGCCGCAGGACACGTCCAGCGTGATCCCGCTGATCGCGGAAGCCAGGTCGGAGGCCAGGAAGAGCGTCGCCCGGGCCACCTCCTCCGGAGTCGCCAGCCGCTTGAGATCGGTGCGGTCGGCGATCTCGTCGTAGATCACCTGGTGCGTCACGCCTCGCTCGCTCGCCAGCCAGTCGAAGTAGGCGCGGTTCACGTCCTCATAGATCCAGCTCGGAGCCACCGAGTTCACCCGGATGCCGCGTGGCCCGAGCTCACTGGCCAGCGACGAGGCGAGGTGCAGCAGCGCGGCCTTGGTCAGCTTGTAGCCCGCGAACTCCGGCTGCGACTGACGCAGCACCGCGGAGTTGACCATGATCACCGAGCCCTTCGACTCGGCCAGCGCATCGGCGAACATCGTGGTCAGCCGCAGCGGAGCGAAGGCGTTGGTCTCCAGGGAGCTGCGCAGGGCGTCATGGTCGATGGTGGTCAGCGGGTCCATCGGCGGGATCGCGAACGCGTTGTTGACCAGAGCATCGATGCGGCCGTACTCGGCCAGCGCCGCGTCGACCAGCGCCCGGCACGCGTCCGGCTCGTTGATGTCGGTGGGTACGACGAGCGCGCGGCGGCCGTGAGAGCGAACCACCTCAGCCATCTTGTCCAGCCGCTTGCGGGTGCGGGAGGCCAGCACCAGGTCGGCTCCCATCCGCGCCGCCTCCTCGCCCAGCGAGCGACCCAGCCCGGGTCCTACGCCGGACAGCACGATCACCTTGCCGTCAAGGAGCTTGTGTTCGGCGGCCGAACCTTCCCGACCAACGCGATCCTTCACGACAACATCCTGCGGGCGATGCCGTCCTGGCGGGCGGCGATGCGGTCGGCGTAGTCAGCCGGACCTGTCCGGTTCGAGGCGTAGTGCGGCAGGCGGCTCGGCAGCTCGTCGAAGGGCACGACCTCGACGTCTGGTCCGTCCGACTCCGTGAGCGCCCGGCCGACTCGTTGCCAGCGCAGCATCATCACGCCGTGCGGGTGGTCGAGCACCTCCAGCCAGTTGGCGATGCCCGGGTTGCGGTTGCTGACCACGAACCGGAAGATGCCGTCCGGGTCGCGCTGGGCCTGGTGTCCGGTGAGCGAGGTCTGGTGGGTCTCGTAGTCGGTGGAGATGTACCACTCCGAGCCGATCTGGATCGCCTGGTAGGCGGCGTCGGCGCAGTGCGGCACGGACACCACCATCGCCTGGTCGTCGTCGAGCCGGTAGTGCCCGATCGAGGAGAACTGGCTCTCCAGGCCTCCTGGCGTCGACGCGGGCACGGTCAGCGTGTTGACCGGTACGGCGTAGGTGAAGAAGTGCGGGAACGCGAACCAGGTCTTCACGCTGCCGACCAGCAGCTTGCCGGCGATCGTGTACTGCTGTGTCAGCCGGTCGCGTGAGGGCACCTTTGCCGGCACACCCTCGTCGCCGACGCGACGGATCCGGAGCTGCCCCCGCTCGGCCAGCCAGTCGTCGTACACCTCGCGGACGATCAGGTTCTTCGCGCCGGGACGCAACACGAACGTGTTGCGCGGCAGCGCGCCGGCGACGGTGGCCTCCGGCACGAACCGGATCTCGAACGTCCCGTCCGGCGCGATGTCGAAGCCGCGGTCGTCGAAGGCTGCCTGGCTGTCCGGCGTCGCGTCCGCCGAGTAGCTCCCGTTCATCACCTGGAACGACAGGTCGGCCGTGGTGCCCCTCCGTCCGCTGACGACGTACGACGCGTCGTCGCGCAGGTAGGCGTGGAAGTAGACCGCGTCGGGGTTGTCCAGCCCCTGGCGGGAGAACTGGTGGGTGGAGTTGATGAACACCGGACGGTCCAGGTCGTGGTCGAAGGCGAGCTGGAGCGACGCCCGGATCCGCCCGGCGAGGTAGGCGTAGCCCTCGTCGAGGTCCTGCTCGGAGGTGATGAAGTCGGCGTTGCGGACCAGCTCCTCGGCCTCTGCGACCGCGTCGGTGAACGGCTTGGTCAGGTCCTCACTCATGCCTTACCTCCGTTGGTCGAGCAGCGAGCGCCAGCGAGCGCGCCGAGACCGCTCACGAGGCCACCTTGGCGATGACCGACCCGGCGTACCTCTCCAGGTGCTCGATCTTCTTCTCCAGCGGCTCGTTGTCCGGGCCCTTGAGATAGGGCACCCGGAATCCCACGATGCAGTCGGTGACCCCCTTGTCCTCCAGCCGCTTGATGCCGTCGAGGTCGTAGGCGTCGTAGGAGATCGCGTGTACCTGAAAGTCACTGCGGTCGTCGCCCTCCTCCCGGCGGATCTCCGCCAGTCGTCCCAGCAGCCGGTCGAGCTCCTCGCCGTCGCCGCCGGCGTGCATCCAGCCGTCGCCGCGGACCACGGCCCTGCGCAGGGCGGCGTCCGCATGCCCGCCGACCAGCAGTGGCACCGGCTCGGTCGGAGCCGGTGTCTGCTTCATCGCGGGCAGCTGGAAGAACTCTCCGTCGTAGCCGAAGAAGTCGCCGGTACCCAGCCCGCGGATGATGTCGATGCACTCGTCCATCCGCTTGCCGCGCCGCTCCCACGGCACGCCCATCGCGACGAAGTCCTCGGGCCAGGGCGAGAGCCCGATGCCGAGGCCGAGCCGGTTGCCGGAGAGCCAGGCGACCGAACTGGCCTGCTTGGCCACCAGCACCGGAGGCCGCACCGGGAGCTTCAGCACGAACGGCGTGAACCGCAGGGTCGAGGTCACCGCCGCGAGGTGGGTCACCAGGATCATCGTCTCGATGAACGCCTTGTCCTCGAGGAACTCGCGGTCGCCGGTGTCGGTGTAGGGGTAGGACGCGCCCGACTCCTTCGGGTAGACCAGCGAGTCGGCGATGGTCATCGAGGTGTAGCCGGCAGCCTCGGCGGCCTGGGCGAGCGGGGTGTAGTACGCCGGGTCCGTCATCGCCTCGGCGTAGGTGAATCGCATTCCCGCCACTCTAGAACGTGTTCCAGTTTTCTGCCAGAGTGGCGGCGTGGACCTGCAGCAGATCTCTGACCGGCTCGAGATCGAGGCGCTGCTCACCCGCTACACCCGCGCGATCGACAGCAGCGAGTGGGACCTGCTCGACGACGTGTTCTGTCCCGACGCGCAGATCGACTACACGGCAACCGGCGGCATCGCGGCGCCGTACGGCGAGGTGAAGGCGTGGCTGGCCGAGATGCTGCCGATCTTCCCGCGACGGATGCACACCCTGGGTCAGGTCGACAGCCAGGTCGAGAGCCACGCCGACGGCGACACGGCGAGCGTGACGGCCTACTTCCACAACCCGATGGTGCTGCCTCAGCCCGGAGGGCCCGACGAGATGGAGCAGCTGTGGGAGTTCGGCGGGTTCTACCATCACGACCTGGTGCGCACCGACGACGGCTGGCGCTCACGACGGCTGGTCGAGGAGCTGGTCTGGCAACGTCGACCGCCCGGGCACCAACTATCCTCGAGCTGACCGACATCTGATTCGAGGGGAGCTACCGTGCGCGACGAGCAGCGCCGCACCCTGCTCCAGGCGGTGCTGAAGGTGGTGGCCGTGGCCGTGGTCGCCGGCGTGGTCATCGGCCTGGGCGCCCTGGTGCTGGTCAAGTCACTGGGACTCAACACGGCGCCCGCCGCGCACTCCGCGGCGAGTGACTCTGCCTCGCCCAGCGCGCTGCCGACGGTTGCGCTGAGCTCGCCGGGCGCCACCGACCAGGCCACACCTACCGTCTCGCCGTCGTCCACCCCGACGACGACGACGGCGCCGCCGAAGAAGAAGAAGAAGAAGGCGATCCAGCTCTCGGCCTCGCCTGCCTCCGTGCACGCGATGCAGCGGGTCAACCTCACCGGCACCTGGCCCGGGCACGACAACGTGGCGCTCCAGGTCCAGAGCATGCAGACCGGCGACTGGACCGACTTCGCCGGCGTCCAGGCCCAGGTCAGCGCGGGCACCTTCACGACCTATGTGCAGACCGGACGCGCAGGTGACAACCAGTTCCGGGTCCGTGACCCGGCCAGTGGCGCGGTGTCGAAGGCCGTGACCGTGACTGTCGGCTGAGCTGCCGATACACCTGGTCCCGCCACGTTCGCGAGGGTTCTCCACAGCTGGACTCTCTTACCGTTGTCCGGTACCGGCCGTCGGGCGAAACTCCCCTCGTCGCCGACCGACCTGGTCGCGACCGGCCGATCATAGGGGTGCCGGATGGTGCAGCCGAGTAGGCAGGGCAGGGCCGGTGAGATGCGCCGTCCAGATGTACGACGACGCGGCCGGCATCGCGCCGGACCCCGGGCGATGCGCTGCGCGTCCGGGACGCGGCC
>JBBSVL010000166.1:0-6430 GCA_038233595.1 Propionibacteriales bacterium
GCGGCGCCCGCCACCCGGAGGTCCTCCCAGTCGGGCACCTCCGCCACGACTCGTGCCCGTTTGTCGCGGATCGTGGTCGTGGCGTGCGCCAGGTTGTGCCGCAGCTGAGTGTCCGCGAGAGCCGTCCGCGCGGCCTCGGGAAACACCGGCATCCCCACGAACGTGGCGCTCACTTCCGCCCTCCTTCGGTCGCGGCGAGCACCTCGGCCAGGTGCATGGTGCGTACGCCGGACCGCTGCCGGGAGAGCAGCCCGCCGACGTGCATCAGGCAGGAGTTGTCACCCGCGACCAGCACCTCCGCGCCGGTCTCCCGCACGTGCCGCGCCTTGTCCGAGCCCATCGCGACCGACGTGTCGGCGTTCTTCACCGCGAAGGTGCCGCCGAAACCACAGCACTCCGTCGCGGCGGGCAGGTCGACCAGGGTCAGCCCGCGGACGCTCTCGAGCAGCCGGCGGGGACGGTCACCCACCCCCAGCATCCGCAGCGAGTGGCAGGTCGGATGGTAGGTGACTCGGTGCGGGAAGGACGCGCCCACGTCGACCACGCCGAGCACGTCGACGAGGAACTCGCTCAGCTCGTAGACCGTCGGCGCCGTCTCGGCGACGGCGGCCACCAGGCCTGCGTCTCCGGAGCGCTCGGCGACGAGCTGGTGCTGGTGCCGCGCCGATCCGGCGCACGAGCCGGACGGCGTGACCACGGCGTCGTACCCGCTGAACGCCTCGACGAACGCACGCACGGCCGGGACCGCCTCGTCGAGGTAGCCGGTGTTGACCATGGGCTGGCCGCAGCAGGTCTGTGCCTGCGGGAACTCCACGTCGACGCCGAGCCGGCGCAGCAGCGTAACCACGGCCCTGCCCGTGTCGGGGAACATGGCGTCGTTGATGCAGGTGACCTGCAGGGCGACTCGCATGTCTCCATCATGACCCCGAGCGGGGAAGGTCAGCCACGGTGCTCCCGGAAGAACTCGGCCAGCAGCTCGGCCGACTGCTCGGCCAGCACTCCGGCGAGGACCTCCGGGCGGTGGTTCAGCCTCCGGTCACGTACGACGTCCCAGAGCGAACCGGCGGCACCGGCTTTGGCGTCGTAAGCCCCGAACACCACCCGGTCGACCCGGGCCAGCACCGCAGCGCCGGCACACATCGTGCACGGCTCGAGGGTGACGACCAGGGTGTGGCCGGTCAGCCGCCACTCGCCAACGGCCGACGCAGCGGCGCGAAGTGCGACGATCTCGGCGTGCCCCGTCGGGTCGTCGAGCACCTCGCGGACGTTGTGCCCCCGGGCCACGACCTCGCCCGTGGGGCCGACGACGACGGCGCCGACCGGAACGTCTCCGGTGGGGAGCGCCAGCCGTGCCTCGGCCAGTGCCTCCCGCATCGGGGCGTCCCAGAGGTCTGCGCTCACGCGTTGGAGAGGCCCACGAGGTCGTCGAACCGCGGGCCGAAGCCGAGCTTGGCGGCGATGTCGCTGAGCTGCTCGTCGGGGTAGAGCTCGTCGTCGTCGAGCAGCACGCCCAAGTCCATCGCCGCGATGCCCAGGTCCAGGAGGATCGCGAGGTCCCCGGCCGGGGCGGGGTCGTCCTCGTCGTCGACTCGCACCCCGAGGTGGTCGACCACGGAGCGGGCCAACTCCCAGTCGGTCGCCGCGCTGGCATCGGAGAGCAGCACGCTGAACTCCGCCCCGCGTGAGCGCACCAGCACGAAGAAGTCCTCATCGACCGAGACCAGCGCCATCGCGCCGTTGTCACCGGGATAGCGGCGCAGCTCCCGAGCGATCGTGGCGACGGTGTCCAGCGAGGTCACGGGCAGCTCCTGGAGCTGCCAGACCCCGTCTTCGAGGTAGGCCGCGACGGCGAGGTCGACCTCGTCCACCTCGGACCCGCCGTTCGACGCCATGACCAGATCGTTGCAGACCCGGCAGCGCGTGACTACCGCTTAGGTTCCGGTTCCCGGGCACTACGGTGTGCTGCATGGATGTTCACGTCGTCGACCACCCGCTCGTGGCCCACAAGCTGACCACCCTGCGCGACGAACGCACCGACTCCCCGACGTTCCGCAAGCTCGCCGACGAGCTGGTCACGCTGCTCGCCTACGAGGCCACCCGCGGGGTCCGGGTCGAGCACGTGACGGTGACCACGCCCGTGGCGCCCGCGCACGGCGTGAGTCTGGCCTACCCACGCCCGCTCGTCGTACCGATCCTTCGCGCGGGGCTGGGCATGCTCGACGGGATGATGCGGCTGCTGCCGACGGCCGAGGTCGGTTTCCTCGGCATGGTCCGCAACGAGGAGACCCTGCAGGCCTCGACGTACGCCGAACGGCTGCCTGCTGACCTGTCCGGACGGCAGTGCTACGTGCTGGACCCGATGCTGGCGACCGGCGGCACCCTCGCCGCCGCGATCGGCTTCCTGGTCGACCGCGGGGCAGACGACATCACCGCGATCTGCCTGCTGGCCACCCCTGAGGGCTGCGAGAAGCTCGCGACGGGGCTTGCCTCGATCCAGGTGCCGGTGCGGATCGTCACCGCCGCGATGGACGAGAAGCTCAACGAGGTCGGCTATATCGTGCCCGGCCTCGGCGACGCCGGCGACCGGTTGTACGGCCTCGCGCAGTAGCCCGGATTCGCACCTGACTCCCTGGCTGTCCATCGTCGTCCGATTTCGTAGTGTCGTCTTCATGTTGGAAGCACAGTCACTGACCAGGGTCTTCGGCGACAGGCGCGTCGTCGACGACGCGCCCTTCACCGCGCCGCCGGGCCGGGTCACCGGATTCGTGGGCGCCAACGGTGCGGGCAAGACCACCGCCATGCGGATGCTGATGGGAGTGCTCGGCATCACGGCCGGTGACGTGTTGTGGCAGGGAGCGCCGACCACCGCCGACGTACGACGGACCTTCGGCTACATGCCCAGGAGCGCGGTCTCTATCCCCGGATGAAGCTGCGCGACCAGCTGGTCCACTTCGCCCGGCTGCACGGTCTCGCCACCCCCGACGCGACCTCCCGGCCGTCGCCCAGGTGGTCCTGCTCATGGCGGTCGGCGTCGTCGCACTGCTGGTCACCGACCACGCCCACGCGTTGGCCGTGGTGGGGCCGCCCTGGGCTGGTACGTCGTGCTCTTCGCGCCGTACACCATCGCGGTCACCGCGGGCGAGGGCGTGCGGACCGTGGTGCCGATGCTGCCGATCGTGTCGACCACGTTGATGCCGACCCGGATGGCCGAAGGGCCCGGCCCCGGCGTGGCAGATAGCAGTCGCGATCCTCACCACGGTCGTGGCGGCCGTCGTGATGGTCCGGCTAAGTGGCAGGATCCACCAGAGCACGCTGGCTGCTGCGGACCGGCCACCGGACCAGCTTCAAGGACGCGCTGCGTTCACGACGGGAGCCGGCGCCGGTCACTGCGTCTTGACCGCGTTGAGCAGCTTGCCGAGGGACTCCTTGGCGTCACCGAAGAGCAGCGTCGTGGAGGGCTCGAAGAGCAGCTCGTTCTCGATGCCCGCGAAGCCGGGTCGCATCGACCGCTTCAGGAACACCACCTGCTTGGCCTCGTCGACGTTCAGGATCGGCATCCCGTAGATCGGGGCGCCGGGCGTGGTTTTCGCCGCCGGGTTCACGACGTCGTTCGCGCCGACGACGAGCACCACGTCGGCGTTCTTGAAGTCGCCGTTGATGTCGTCCATCTCCTTGAGCTGCTCGTAGGGAACCTGGGCCTCGGCGAGCAGCACGTTCATGTGTCCCGGCATCCGGCCGGCGACGGGGTGGATCGCGTAGTCGACCTTGACGCCGCGGGCCTGCAGCACCTCGACCAGCTCACGCAGCGTGTGCTGGGCCTGGGCCACGGCGAGACCGTAGCCGGGGACGATGATCACCCGATCGGCGTAGGCCAGCAGGATCGCGACGTCCTCCGGTCCGGCGGACCGCACCGGCCGGTCGGACACCTCGCCGGCGCCGAGCGTGGAGCCGCCCTTCAGTGCGCCGAAGAGGATGTTCGTCACCGAGCGGCCCATGCCGTTGGCCATCAGCCGGGTCAGGAACGTGCCGGACGCACCGACCAGGGTGCCGGCGACCAGGAGCAGGGTGTTGCCCAGCACGTAGCCGCCTGCGGCCACGGTCAGTCCGGTGAAGGCGTTGAGCAGCGAGATCACGATCGGTACGTCGGCCCCACCCACGGGCAGCACCAGCAGCACACCGACCAACAGGCCGACCAGGGCCAGCACGATGGCCACGATCTCGGCCGGCTGGGCGATCGTCACGACCGAGAGCACCACCGCGGCGACCAGTGCGAGGCCGAAGACGACCGGCAGACCCACGAACAGCACCGGTCGAGAGGTCATCAGCTCCTGGAGCTTGAGGAAGGTGACCGCTGAGCCGGCGAAGGAGATCGAACCGACCAGGATGGTGAACGCCGTGGCCAGCCAGACGAACCAACCGCGGTCCACGCCGGCCGACAGGAGCTCGTTCAGCTCCAGCAGCGCGACCAGCGCCGCTGCGCCACCGCCGACGCCGTTGAACAGCGCCACCATCTGCGGCATCTGGGTCATCTGCACACGCTGGGCGCCGATCCACCCGCCGATCGCGCCGACGACGATCGCACCGAGGATCAGGGGCACGTGGTGCAGGTGGAGGTAGAAGAACGGGAGCGCGCAGCCGACCACCGCGGCCGCGGCGCCGATCAGGTTGCCGGTGCGCGCGCTCTTCGGGCCGGAGAGCCCCTTCAGAGCCAGGATGAAGCCGACGGCGCAGACCAGGTAGACGACCTGCACCCAAGTCGGGTTCATGCGGCACCGCCCTTCGACGCGTCACTGGGCGCGGCGGGCTTCTTCTTGCGGACGAACATCTGCAGCATCCGGTCGGTCACGACGAAGCCGCCGACCATGTTCACCGCGGCAAGCACGATCGCGACCAGGCCGACGACCAGGGCGAGCGTGTTGTCCGTCGTACCGGTCACCAGGATCGCGCCGAGCAGAATCACACCGTGGATGGCGTTCGCGCCGGACATCAGGGGGGTGTGCAGCGTCGAGGAGACCTTCGAGATCACCTCGATGCCGACGAAGATGCTGAGCACGAAGATGGTCAGCCAGGTGACGGCGCTCATGGCCGCTCTCCTTCCTGGTCGAACGGGAGGCCCGGTTGCTCGTCGGCGGAGGTCTCGACGTCGCTCGCTGGCGCTCGCCGCTCGACCTCCTGCGGACCTTCGATCGCCTCCCGGGTGGGCTCGTGTCGGATCTGGCCGTCGTGGGTGACGCACGCGCCCACCACGATCTCGTCCTCGAAGTCGGGGGCGAAGGCCGCCGGGGAGTCTGGGGACTCTTGGTCCGCGGCGCGCGTCATCAGGGTCAACAGGTTGACGACGTTCTGGGCGTAGAGCTTCGAGGCGGGCCCGGGCATCTGGGCGGGCACGTTGGCGCCGCCCCACACCTGGGCGTGCCCGATCCGCACCACGTGCCCGGCCCGGGAGCCCTCGACGTTCCCGCCGGACTCGGCGGCCAGGTCGACCACGACCGATCCGGGCTTCATCTGCTCCACCATCTCCGCGGTGACCAGCATCGGTGCTGTCCGGCCGGGCACGGCGGCGGTGGTGATCAGCGCGTCCGCGGCCGCGATGTACGGCGTCAACAGCTCGCGCTGCCTCGCCGCCCGGTCCTCGGTCATCTCGCGGGCGTAGCCGCCGGTGCCCTCGAGCGTCTCCAGCTCCAGCTCGATCGCCTGGGCACCCACCGACCGGATCTCCTCCGCAGCAGCCGCTCGCACGTCGTACGCCTTGACCACGGCACCGAGCCGTCTGGCGGTCGCGATGGCCTGAAGTCCGGCCACGCCTGCCCCGAGCACCACTACCTCGGCGGGAGGGACCGTGCCGGCCGCGGTCATGTTCAGCGGGAAGAATCGACGGAGCAGCCCGGCGGCGACGATCGCGCCGCGGTACCCCGCGACCAGCGACTGCGAGGACAGCGCATCCATGGACTGGGCGCGCGAGATGCGGGGCACCAGCTCCATCGCGAAGGCAGTGACCCCGGCGTCGCGCAGGTCGGCGACAAGGTGCTGTTCCTGGTTGACGGGCAGGAAGGAGATCGTGGCAACCCCTGGACCCAGCCCGCGCACGGTGTCGGCGGGAAGTGGCTGCACCGAGACGATCACGTCTGCGGCGGCCAAGGCGTCGTCAGCGATCTCGGCTCCGGCGCTCGTGTACTCCTCGTCGGCGTACTGGGCTCCCTCCCCGGCGCCCGGTTCGACCAGCACCTCAGCACCGAGCCCGGTCAGCTTGCCGACCAGCTCGGGAACCATGGCGACCCGGGTCTCCCCCGCGCGCGTCTCTCTTGCCACAGCGATCTTCACGGGTGCAACTTAAGCCACTTAGGTACGGGCGACCACCACCTGGGGCCGGTGTCTCACATGCGATGACCGATGAGGGTGCCGATCAGGTAGGTGACCGCCATCGCGAGCA
>JBBSVL010000167.1:0-6407 GCA_038233595.1 Propionibacteriales bacterium
ACGAGGGCCGTGGGGTGCGCACCATCATCGAGATGGTCGCCGCCACCAGACTGGACTGCGTGCTGGGCTCAGCCTCCCTGATGCGACACGCGCTGGCCGAGGCCTCCTGGCACGTCGCGCACCGCTCTGCCTTCGGCGGCCTGCTGTCGGAGAAGCCCTTGATGCAGAACGTGATCGCCGACCTGGCCGTCGAGTCGGAGGCCGCCACCGCGATCGGGATCCGGCTCGCCGCGGCGGTCGACCTGCACGACGACCCGCACGAGGCCGCGCTGCGCCGGATCGCGCTGCCGCTGGCGAAGTTCTGGGTCTGCAAGCGCACCCCGATGATGGTCGCCGAGGCGTTGGAGTGCCTGGGTGGCAACGGCTACATCGAGGAGTCCGGGATGCCGCTGCTCTTCCGGGAGTCGCCGCTGAACTCGATCTGGGAGGGCTCGGGCAACGTCAACGCCCTCGATGTACTGCGCGCCCTGACCCGGACGGAGCCACTGAACGCCTGGTTGACCGAGGTCGGCCTGGCCAGCGGCGCGGACCACCGGCTGGACCGTGCGATAGAGGACGTGCTCGAGATGCTCGCCGACACCACCACGCTCGAGGTCTCAGCTCGGCGTCTGGCCGGCCGGATGGCAGCCTGCCTGCAGGGCGCGCTGCTGGTGCGGTTCTCCCCGGCTGCGGTCGCCGACGCGTTCTGCGCGACCCGGCTCGGCACCGACTACTCCGGCACGCTCGGCACCTTGCCCAGTGGCACCGACCTGGCCTCGATCATGGAGCGGACCACCCCGACCATCCCCTGAGGCGTCGCATCTTGTTGCGTTGAGCGCATCGAGGCTCAGCGGAGGGCGGCGGTCACCACGTCGCGGGCCTCGGCCTGCACCCGGGCCAGGTGGTCGGGCCCCTGGAACGACTCTGCGTAGATCTTGTAGACGTCCTCCGTGCCGGAAGGGCGAGCCGCGAACCAGGCGGAGCCGGTGACCACCTTCAGTCCGCCGATCTTCGCGCCGTTGCCGGGGGCCTCGGTGAGCTTGTCGATGATCGGCTCGCCGGCCAGCTCGGTCGCGGCCACGTCATCGGGTGACAGCGCGGCCAGCTTGGCCTTCTGCTCGCGGGTGGCGGGGGCGTCGATGCGTGCGTACGCCGGCTCCCCGTGCTGGGCGACGAGGTCGGCGTAGTGCTCGCTCGGGGTGCGCCCGGTGACGGCCAGGATCTCCGAGGCGAGCAGTGCCAGCAGCAGGCCGTCCTTGTCCGTGGTCCAGGTGCTGCCGTCCAGCCGCAGGAACGAGGCCCCGGCCGACTCCTCACCACCGAAGCCGAACGAGCCGTCGATCAGCCCGGGAACGAACCACTTGAAGCCGACCGGCACCTCCACCATTGGTGTGTCGAGTGCTGCGGCGACCCGGTCGATCATGCTCGAGGAGACCAGCGTCTTGCCGATCCGGGCGGTCTGCGGCCAGCCGGGGCGGCGACCGCCGAAGAGGTAGCCGATCGCGACCGCGAGGAAGTGGTTGGGGTTCATCAGCCCGGCATCCGGGGTCACGATGCCGTGCCGGTCGGCGTCCGCGTCGTTGCCCGTGGCGATGTCGTACTCGTCCTTGCGCCCGATCAGCGAGGCCATCGCGAACGGCGAGGAGCAGTCCATCCGGATCTTCTCGTCCCAGTCCAGCGTCATGAACCGCCAGGTCGGGTCGACCAACGGGTTCACGACAGTGAGGTCGAGCCCATGCCGGTCGGCGATCTCTCCCCAGTAGTGCACACTCGCTCCGCCCAGCGGGTCGGCACCGACCCGGACTCCGGCCGCCTTGATCTTCGCCATGTCCAACACCGAGGGCAGGTCATCGACGTAGGTCCCCAGGAAGTCATACGAACCGGTTGCTGTACGAGCCCGTTCGTATGACGTCCGCCGGACCTCGGTCAGACCACCCGCAATCAGCTGGTTGGCCCGCTTCGCGATCGCCGTGGTGACATCGGTATCCGCAGGGCCACCGTGCGGAGGGTTGTACTTGAAGCCCCCATCGGTGGGCGGGTTGTGCGAGGGCGTCACCACGATCCCGTCGGCCAGCCCGGTCTTCTTTCCCGCGTTCGCCCGGATGATCGCGTGCGAGACCGCCGGGGTCGGCGTGTAGCCGCCGCGGTCGTCGACGAGCACCGTCACGTCGTTGGCGGCGAGCACCTCGAGCGCGGTGACCCAGGCCGGCTCCGACAGCGCGTGCGTGTCCCGGCCGAGGAGCAGCGGGCCGTCGTACCCCTGCTGGCGGCGATAGTCGCAGATCGCCTGGCTCGTGGCCAGGATGTGCGTCTCGTTGAACGAGGTGCTCAGGCTGGAGCCACGGTGGCCGCTGGTACCGAAGACGACCTGCTGCTCGACGTCCTCGGGGTCGGGCACGCCCGTGTAGTAGGCCGTGACCAGATGGGCCACGTCGACCAGGTCGCGCGGCTCGGCGGGCTCGCCTGCGCGACTCATCGGGGTCCCTGCGGAAACGGGAGCGCAGCGAGTGTTTTCGTGGGGTGATTCATGGCGCCACCACCTTCTGGCTCTTGGCCAGGATGGTCAGGCCGTCCTCGACGACGTACCCGTTGGCCCGGTCGGCAGCCGCGTCCACACCGATCTGCGCTCCCGGAGGGACGACCACGAGCTTGTCGAGGATGGCGTTGCGTACGACGGCCCCGGCGCCGACGAGCACGCCCGCAAGCAGGACCGAGTCGGAGACCTCGGCGCCTGTCTCGACCCGGCAGGCCGGCGAGAGCACCGATCGGTTCACGGTGCCGCCGGTGACCACGACACCGGGCGAGAGGATCGAGTTGAACGTAGTCACTGCCGCGCCGTCGGCACCCTCGACCAGCTTCGCAGGCGGCTGCGGGCCGTAGCTGGTGTAGATCGGCCAGGCCTGGTTGTAGAGGTTGAACACCGGCAGCGGCGAGACCAGGTCCATGTGCGCGGCGTAGTAGGAGCGCATCGTGCCGACGTCACGCCAGTAGCCGCGGTCGCGGTCGTTGGAGCCCGGCACGTCGTTCTTGATGTAGTCGTAGACGCCGGACTCGCCGCGCTCCACGAAAGCCGGGACGATGTCGCCCCCCATGTCGTGCCGGGAGCCCTCCAGGTCGGCGTCGCTGGTGACCGCGTCTCGCAGCGCGTCGGCGTCGAAGACGTAGTTGCCCATCGAGGCCAGCACCTCGTCGGGCGAGTCCGGGAGCCCGCTCGGGTCAGTCGGCTTCTCCAGGAAGTCCCGGATCCGCTCCGGCGCCGCCGGGTCGATGTCAATCACGCCGAACTGGTCGGCGAGGCCGATCGGCTGCCGAACGGCCGCAACGGTGCAGCGAGCGCCGCTCGCAACATGTTGATCCACCATCTGGGACAGATCCATCCGGTAGACGTGGTCGGCGCCGACGACGACCACGATGTCGGGCTGCTCGTCGCTGAGCAGGTTCAACGACTGGAAGATCGCGTCGGCGCTGCCGAGGTACCACCGTTTGCCCACGCGCTGCTGCGCCGGCACCGGGGTCACGTAGTTGCCGAGCAGCGTCGACATCCGCCACGTGGTGGTGATGTGCCGGTCCAGGCTGTGGGACTTGTACTGCGTGAGCACGACCACCTTGAGGTAGCCGGAGTTCACCACGTTGGACAGGGCGAAGTCGATCAGCCGGTAGATGCCGCCGAACGGGACCGCGGGCTTGGCCCGGTCGGCGGTGAGCGGCATCAGGCGTTTGCCCTCCCCGCCGGCGAGCACGATCGCCAGCACGTTCTTGCGGCTCGGAGGTGCGCTCATGGACCGAACCTAGCCGGGCAGGAGGCCGGCACGCGAGGCCCACCGCGGGTAGTTTCGGCGCATGCGGATCGACGTGCTGTCCAGGGAGTACCCACCCGAGATCTACGGGGGCGCCGGGGTGCACGTCGCCGAGTTGGTCCGGGCGCTGCGCCTGACCACCGGTGACGACGGCCGCCCGACGCAGGCCCGGGTGCACGCGTTCGGCGCCGCACGCAACGAGCAGGACACCACGTCGTACGCCGATCTGGCAGAGCTGGCCGGTGCGAACGCGGCGATCCGCACCATCGGTGTCGACCTGGCCATGGTCGGCGACTGCGCCGGGACCGACGTCGTGCACTCGCACACCTGGTACGCCAACATGGCCGGCCACCTCGCCTCGTTGCTGCACGGCGTCCCGCACGTGGTGACCGCGCACAGCCTGGAGCCGCTGCGGCCCTGGAAGGCCGAGCAGCTGGGTGGCGGCTACGCCGTGTCCAGCTGGGTCGAGCGGACGGCGTACGACGCGGCGGCGGGTGTGATCGCGGTCAGCAAGGCGATGCGCGACGACGTGCTGCGCAGCTATCCCGACGTCGACCCGGCCAGGGTGCATGTGGTCCACAACGGCATCGACACCGACCTGTGGTCACCGGTCGCGAACCCGGACCGGGTCCGAGAGCTCGGCCTGGATCCCCTGCGGCCTAGCGTGATCTTCGTCGGCCGGATCACCCGGCAGAAGGGCCTCCCGCTGTTCCTGCAGGCCGCAGCCCGGCTGCCGGGCGACGTACAGCTGGTCCTGTGCGCCGGCGCACCCGACACCGCGGAGATCGAGGCGGAGGTGCGCGGACTGGTCGACGAGCTCGCGACCACGCGCAACGGTGTGGTCTGGATCCCCCAGATGCTCCCCCGTGCCGACGTCGTCGCCCTGCTCAGCGCCGCCACGGTGTTCGCGTGCCCCTCGATCTACGAGCCGCTCGGCATCGTGAACCTGGAAGCGATGGCCTGCGAGACCGCAGTAGTGGCCACCGCCACCGGCGGCATCCCGGAGGTCGTGGTCGACGCTTCGACAGGTTCGGGACAAGCGGCGACCGGCTGGCTGGTCCCGATCGAGCAGGCCACCGACGGCACCGGCACCCCGCTCGACCCGAGCCGGTACGTCGCCGACCTCGCCGCCGCTCTGACCGATGCAGTGAGCGATCCCGCCCGAGCGGCAGCGTTCGGCCGAGCCGGCCGGGTCCGGGCACAGGAGTCGTTCAGCTGGCCCGCGATCGCCGAGCAGACCCTCCAGATCTACCGTTCGCTGGGGTGACCACTCGCCCTCCCCCACCCAGACCGCACAGGGTGCGAGTCGGCACTGCCTGCGGGCGCGCGCCGCGGGCACGGCGGCGGGAGCGTAGAGGGCTTGGCCGCGGCGGCGGCGAACGACGCCTGACTCCCCACCTACGCCAGGTCGAGACCCGGGTAAAGCGGGTGCTTCTCGAGCATCCCGGCGGACTCGTCCTTCACCCGCGCGGCGACCCCGTCGGCCAGCGTGTACGTCGCCTTGGACGGCGCACCGGCCTTGGTGCTGTTGGCGGTGGTGTTGGAAAGCACCTCGACGACCAGCTCGGCGATCTTGTCGAACTCGTCGTGGCCGAAGCCGCGGGTGGTGAGCGCAGGCGTCCCGAAGCGGATGCCGGTGGTGTACCAGGCGCCGTTGGGGTCGTGCGGCACGGAGTTGCGGTTGGTCACCACGCCGGCGTCGAGCAGCGCCGACTCGGCCTGCCGGCCGGTGAGCCCGTACGACGCGACGTCGAGCAGCACGATGTGGTTGTCGGTGCCGCCGGTGACCAGGGTCGCGTCGCGGGTGAGAAACCCCTCGGCAAGGGACTTGGCGTTGTCGGCGATGTGCTGGGCGTAGGTCTGGAACTCCGGCCGCCGGGCCTCTGCGAGCGCGACTGCCTTCGCCGCCATCACGTGCGACAGCGGTCCGCCGAGCACCATCGGGCAGCCGCGGTCGACGTCGGCCGCGAACTCCTCCTGCGCCAGCACCAGGCCACCGCGCGGGCCGCGCAGCGACTTGTGGGTGGTGGTGGTGGTGACCTGGGCGAACGGCACCGGATCCTCGTCGCCGGTGAAGACCTTGCCGGCCACCAGGCCGGCAAAGTGCGCCATGTCGACCATCAGGGTCGCGCCCACCTCGTCGGCGATCTCGCGCATCTTGGCGAAGTTCACCCGGCGCGGGTACGCCGAGTAGCCGGCGACGAGCACCAGCGGCTTGAACTCCTTGGCCTGGGCGCGCACCTGGTCGTAGTCGAGCAGACCGGTCTCCGGCTTGGTGCCGTACTGGTTCTGGTGAAACATCTTGCCGCTGATGTTCGGCCGGAAGCCGTGGGTGAGGTGGCCGCCCGCGTCGAGGGCCATCCCGAGCAGCCGCTGGTTGCCGAACTCGTGGCGCAGCGACTCCCAGTCGGCCTCGGAGAGCTCGTTGACGTTCTTCGCGCCCAGCTTGGCCAGTGCCGGCGTCTCGATCCGGTTGGCCAGGATCGCCCAGAACGCGACCAGGTTGGCGTCGATGCCGGAGTGCGGCTGGGCATAGGCGTACGGCGCGCCGAACAGCTCGCGGGCGTGCTCGGCGGCCAGTGCCTCGACGGTGTCGACGTTCTGACAGGCGGCGTAGAAACGGTGCCCGAC